>DASUTR010000946.1:0-3064 GCA_036374535.1 Polyangiaceae bacterium | reverse complement strand
CGCGCGTCGTCGAGCTTTCGCGTGCCTCACTGGCCATGGCGAAAACCTTGGGAGACAAGGAGTCGCTCCTCTATTCTTGCGCTCTCGCGAGCGGTTCCATCGGCTACATCGTCGGGTCCGACGAGAGGGCGGCGCTGGTCGAGGAGGCGGTCAGCTTGGCCCGCGAGCTCGACCGGCCGCTCGTGCTCGAGCGTCTGAGCGGCATGCACGTCGTCTTGCTGGTCGAGCAGGGCAGGCGCGCCGAGGCCAACGTGGAGCTCCGCGCGTTCGAAGAGCTCACGACACGCCTGCCGCGCGTGCATCGGACGCGCCTGCTGGCGCTTCGATCTCTGCTCGCGTTGCTCGACGATCGACTCGACGACGCAAGGCGCCTCTCGGACGAATCCCGCGCGCTCGGAAGCCCCGGCTCGTCCGCCGAAGCAGTCTGGGGACTACAACGCATGGCGATCGCGCTCGCATCGGGCGATCCGTCCTCGATCGCAGCCGACGCGGACGAACTCATGCAGCTCGGCGCGCGCAAGCGGGGAACCGTGATCCCCGCGTGGATTCTCGCGGCCAGTGGAAGCTCGGGCGAAGCCGTGACGCTCCTCGAGGTGAGCTTGCGATCGCAACAACATTTTCCGGACGTCCTCTGGGCCGCGGGCGCTTGCGTGCTTCTCAAGAACCTCGACATCGGCGCCCGCGTGTACCCGGCGCTCGTGGCCGAGGTCGGAAGGAATCGAATGTACTGGGGTCCCGGAGGCGGCACCTTGTTCGGACCCACATCGCTGATGGCCGCCGACCTGGCGCTCTTGCTAGGTCGGCGCGAGGAAGCGAGCGCGCACTACGACGAAGCCATTACGCTATGCCGAACAATCGGGGCCAAACCGCTCCTCGCGCTCGCGCTCCGCGGGCGTAAAGCGTGCGGCACGCCCGTATCGGCGGAGCGCTCCGAGCCCACGCGCGCCGAGCCGTCCCTCCGTCGTGAAGGGGAGCTCTGGAGCATCGAGCTCGGTAAATCGGTCGTTCGTCTGAAGAACGCGAAGGGTCTCTCGTACCTCGAGCAGCTCGTCCTCCACAGTGGCCGCGAGCTCCACGTGCTCGTGCTCGTCGGCGCGGAGCACGCCGGCGGCGACGCGGGCGCCATCCTGGATGCTCGGGCAAAAACCGAGTATCAGAAACGAATCCAGCTGCTCGACGATCGGATCGAGCTTGCGCGTTCGCTCGGTGACGAGCAGGGCGTGGCTCGAGCTCGGGGGGAGCTCGACGCCGTCGCGGAGCAGCTCGCGGCGGCCGTCGGGCTCGGGGGGCGCGATCGTCACGCCGCCTCGAACGTCGAGCGGGCGCGCATCAACGTTCAGCGACGGCTCAAAGACACCATCGCGAGCATCGCAGCGCTCGATCCGAGCCTCGGCCGCTACTTCCAGGCGACCGTCAAGACGGGAACGTTCTGCTCCTTCATACCCCTCTAGCGCGACTAGTTGGCCCATTAATTCTTGCTCCTGAGGGCGTGCAGCGTAGACTTTTCGTCGCGCGAAACCTCGGGCGGCGTCACGCGCCCCGTTTCATGACCGACACCGTCGTCCTTCCTCAATCCCCGCTCGCCGGCCTTCAGCGTGGCGACATCATCGCGGGGAAGTATCGACTCGAGCACGAGCTCGGGCGGGGGGCGATGGGAATGGTTTGGGCCGCCTCGCACGCGACGCTCGGTCAGCGGGTGGCCATCAAGCTCATCGCGGACGAGCAGGCCCGGTCCCCGGAAGCTCGGCGGCGTTTCGGTCTCGAGGCAAAAGCGGCCGCGAGGCTCAAGTCGCGCCACGCCGTTCAGGTTTATGACGACGGCGAGACGCCCGAGGGGGTGCCGTACATCGTCATGGAGTACCTCGAGGGCGAGACGCTCGAGGCCAGGCTCGAGCGGCAGCACGACCTCGGCTTGCCCGAGGCGATCCGAATCACGACGCACGTCGGTCGCGCCCTCGCCAAGGCGCACGCGCGCGACATCGTTCATCGGGATTTGAAGAGCGGCAACGTCTTCATCGCGCGGACCGACGACGACGAGCTCGGCTGGATCGCCAAGGTGCTCGACTTCGGCGTGGCCAAGCTCGCCGACATGGCGAGCGCGTCGACGACGAAGACCGGCACACTCGTCGGAACTCCCCTCTTCATGAGCCCGGAACAGATCCGCGGCGCGAGCCACGTGGACCATCGCGCGGACCTCTATTCGCTCGGGATGGTTTTCTACAACATGGTGACGGGCCTGCACGCCTTCAACGGCCCGTCTTACAGCGACGTTCTCGTCGCGATCTGCACCGAGCCCCTGCCGGACATCCGCGAAAAGGCGCCGTGGTTGCCCGAAGCGGTGGCCGATTGGTTCCAAAAGGCGTGCGCCCGCGATGCCGTCGATCGATTTCAGAGCGCGGACGAGATGATCGAAGCTCTGCGGGATGCCGCCGGCGCGCAGAGTCGGCTCGGCCGTGCCTCGCTGCCCGAAGACGTGAACGGACCGTCCGGGACGATCCTCGGCCACGCCCCGCCGCACGTGATGAACACGGTGAACGTCGCACGCGCAGATGGCGCCACGTCCCCCAAGGACAACACGTTGAGAAGCAGCACGGCCCCCGTGACGCCCGCGGCGCCACACCTCGAGCGTGAAGAGTCCGTAACGGTGCGACCGGACCGACGCGCCGCCGGCTACTTCTTGTTCGCACTCGGCGGCGTCGGTCTCGCGCTCGCGCTCGTGCTCGGCGCGCTCGTCGTTCGCTACGCGTACCGCCTCGCGGTGTCGGACGGCGCGCCGGCGGGCGGCACCGGGATGGAACCCGCCGTCCTCGTGACTGCGGATACGCCGCCGAGTGCCGCACCGGCTCCGTCCGTCGCGCCGCCCGTGGTTGCCGAGCGGGTGCCCGAGCCGCCGCTGAGAACACCGGAAGCCGCGCCGCAGCGCTCGTCCGAGCGCCCTCGCGACACCGCGCCGCCGCCGCGTGTCGTTGCGGCGCGGCCGGCCCCTGCGAGCGCGCCGTCGGGCACGCCGGCGGCGGCGAACTCCGCCCGGGAAGCCTCGCCGGACATGGGATTCTGAGCCGCT
>DASUTR010000945.1:0-2338 GCA_036374535.1 Polyangiaceae bacterium | reverse complement strand
CGAGTCGCCGACAAGCTCGGGTTCGCCCACTATGCCTTCGATCGGCGCGACCTTTTCCGGCAAACCGTCGTGGATCCGTTCGTCGAAGGCTACCTTTCCGGCGCGACGCCGAGCCCCTGCGTGCGCTGCAACCGCGGCGTGAAGATCCCCGAGCTCTTGCGCATCGCGGAGCGGCTGGGCGCGGCGCGAATCGCGACCGGTCACTACGCGCGTATCGTCGAGCGGGACGGGCGGCTCGAGCTCCATCGCGCGCGGGACGCTTCGAAGGATCAAAGCTATTTCTTGCATGCTCTCGGTGAGGCGGCGCTCGAGCGTCTCGTCTTTCCGCTCGGAGAGCTCGACAAGGCGACCGTGCGCGCCGAAGCGAAGCGGCTCGCGCTCCCCGGCGCCGACAAGGGTGAAAGCCAGGAACTCTGCTTCGTTCCGACCGGCCACTACGCGGAGTTCGTCGCTCGCGAAGCCCCGGGACGGCTTCGGCCCGGTCCCATCGTCGACGACCAGGGGCGCCCGGTCGGGCGTCACGACGGCATTCACGGTTTCACGGTAGGGCAGCGAAAAAACCTCGGAGTAGCCCTCGGTCATCGTGCCTACGTCGTCGACATCGACGCGCCCAGCGCGACGGTGCGGCTCGGCGCGCGTGAAGCGCTGCACGCGGACGCCGCGCTGCTGGAAGACAGCGTGCTCCGTCCCGACGTCGCGCTTCCGCTCCGCTGCGAGGTGAGCGTGCGCTATCGGGGCGCGCCCCGGCCCGCGCGGCTCACGGCGAAGGCCGAGCGCTGCCTGCTCGTGGAATTCGACGAGCCCGCGACGGCCGTCGTGCCGGGACAGTATGCGGTCTTCTACTCCGGCGATCGCGTGATCGGCGGTGGAGCGATCAAGGAATCGTGGGCCACGCGCCCGCTCGGAGCCTCGTGAAGCGCGCTCTGTTCTTCGTTCCCTGTTTCGCGCTCGCTTGCAGCGTCGGCGAGGGCGAAGGTTGGGTGAAGAGCGACAACCTCTACATGGAAGATTGCTGGAACGGTCAGTTCGATCTCGGCCCGACCTTTTTCGCGGCGAACCCGAGCGCCGGCAGCAAGTCGCTCACCATTCGCGTCCAGAACGGCGACAACATCGAAGAGGTGTCGGACGGCCTGGTCGTCGTCGTGAACAAGCTTCCCACGGTGCGCGGGCAGGTGGGCGAAGCGCTCGAGGTTGGTCTGCCGCCGGGTGTCTCTCCGCCGGGCGTTCCCATCGTGTACGAACGGGAGCCGCCGAACGTGAGCCTCGCGCTCTACCTCCACGAGAGCTGCCACGCGCAAAACAGCGCCATCTACTCGATATCCGGCAACATCACGTTCGAAGCGCTCTACAGCGGCGATCCGTACGAGGACGACGCGGACGAGCTCCTCACCGAAGCGCGCTTCACGGCGACGTTCGCCGATCCGCGGCAGCTCGTCGGGACCGAGGTGCCGGAGAACGCGCGCAGCGAAGTGCGCGGCTATTTCCGCTTCTTCTACCAGCGCGGGCAGCCCGCCCAACCGTTCCAGTGAGAACGCTCGTGGACGATCGGCTGCGCGACGAGGCGCGCGCGTTCGCGTTCCGCTTCGCCTGCGAGGACTGCGCGCATTTCGAACCCGACGGGGCGCGCTGTGCCAACGGATATCCCACGTTTCCCCACGCCCGAGTGGATCTCGCGTCGCGCCGGCACCTCGAGTTTTGCAAGGAGTTCGACTTCGCGGGCCCGGGTCCCCTCGAGGAGCTCTAGCGATGCCGCGCTCCCACCCGCCGACGCTCATCACCCTCACGACGAGAACGCTTCGCGAGGAGTGCGACATCGCGCGCGGGACTCGCGTGCTCGTCGCGGTGTCGGGCGGACCCGATTCGATGGCGCTCCTCGACGTGCTCGCTCGCGTCGCGCCCAAGCTCGGATTCGAGCTCACGGCCCACGGCGTCGATCATGGGCTGCGTCCCGAAGCGGCGGCCGAGCTCGACGTCGCAGAAGGCCACGCCACCCGACTCGGCGTTCCGTTCGCGCGGACGCGCGTCCGCGTCGCCCCGGGGGGAAACCTCCAAGCGCGCGCGCGGGACGCTCGCTACGCAGCGCTCGAAACGGCGCAGCGCGTCACCGGCGCCGAGCTGCTCGCCACGGCGCACCATGCCGGCGATCGCGCCGAAACGGTGCTGTTGCGCTTGCTTCGTGGCTCCGGCCCGCGCGGCCTCGGCGTGCTCGCCCCTCGCGCCGAAAGGCGCATTCGACCGCTGATTCGCGCGCGCCGCGCCGATGTCGTGCTTCACCTCGAGCGGCACGGCGTGCCCTTTGCGGACGATCCTTCGAATCGAGACCGCCGGCACCTGCGCA
>DASUTR010000944.1:0-27110 GCA_036374535.1 Polyangiaceae bacterium | reverse complement strand
GCTCTTCGAGTTTTCCCCGGCGCTTTTCCGCGACCGGGTCATGGAGTGCGGTTCGGACGCTCTTCGGTTCCCGTGACGTTTCGTCGGCTGGTTTCGATTCCGCGTTTTGTGTAGCGGGAATGTTTACGTGAGACGGGAGGACTCCCTCGCGCGTCGTCCGAGTTTCGTCCACTCGCGCCTCTGCGCGCGTGGAGCGAGCATTTGAATTCGATGCCGTTCTTTGGATGCCCCAGGGGTTCGGAAGGGATCGGAATTTGACCGCGGGTTTCCCTCGCAACCGAATCCGGCCTCTCGGCCGACATCTATTGCGACAGGCCGCTCGTTCGAAGCGCGGGAAGGCTCCGCCGGCATCGAAAGCTTTGCTCGCGAGCGGCACCGAAGCGCGCCAAAGTGCCGCGCTTTTCGCTCGCTGGAGGTTCGCCGGCGAGGACGATGTCGTGGCAACTTTTCGATCGTGCTCCCCAATGTTTCCGTCATCGACCCAGCGCTCCTCGACCGAACGCTCGATGCCGCGCGAAGCTCGCCGCGGCTTCGTGCCGTCCACACATTTCATCGCGACGCCACGGACGACCTTCACCGCTTCTTGAACGCCTTCGTTCAGGGCACGTACCTTCCGCCGCACCGGCATCTCGCGATCCCGAAGGCGAAGACCTTCCTCGTGCTCCGTGGCGAGCTCGCCTGCTTCGTCTTCGACGACAAAGGTCTCGTGAGGGAGCGTTACATTCTCGGCCGGGCGGGCGTTGCAGGCGTCGATATCCAACCGGCTGTCTGGCATACGCTCGCACCGCTCGGGGAAAGCGCGGTCTGCTTCGAGGTGAAGCCCGGACCATGGGATCCGGCCACCGACCCCGAGTTCGCGCCGTGGGCCCCTCGCGAGGGCGACGCTCACGCCCCCGCGTACCTCGCGGCCCTCATGGCGGAACTCTGAAGGTGGGCGCTCGGGCCCTGGCCCGGGGCGCGCCCGAGGCTCGTCCGGAGAGTCAGCCGAAATCGCAGAGGGACTCGACGTACTCGCGGGAGCCGTCGCGGACCCAGGCGTCGAGTTGGGACACGTCTTTCAGCTGCTGGCCGCGGTAGCGGGGAACGGAGAGGAACTCGACGGGGAGGCCCGTGAGCGCGCTCATGTCGCCCCACAATTTCTCGAACTGGGCGACGGGCACGACGTCTTCCTGTCCGTTGCCCCAGCGACGCTTCACTTCCTTGAGCGTCACGTACGTCGGAAGCTGCGCCGCCAGCGCTCGCACGCCCCGCCGAACGACGGCGGCATCGCCCAGACGATCGCGCGAGAGGCCGAAGAGCGCGAGCAGCGGATCGATGGAGATCCACGTCGTCATCGAGTTGTAGAGCCCGAGCTTCGATTCGTCTTCCTCGCGCGGAAACGCGAGGCTCTCGACGAGCCGCACGCGGCCGCCGACGCGAACGAGCCCGCCCCCGCGATCGTCGACATGGCGGGGCGTGACCTCGAAGCTCAACGTCGCGCCGCCGGTAGCATGCCTGCCCAAAATACGAGCGTCGAGGTGAGCGCCGAGCGTGTCGATGTTGTGCAGCATGACGAAGCGCAGGCTCGGGCGTTCGGCGAGCAGGGTTCTCAGCGTTCCGTTCAAGAGCAGGTTCGCGACCTCGTAGAAGTGGCCGACGGGGTGCAGGCACTGTGACGGCAGATTGTCGCGATAGTCGCTCGCCTCCCCGGCACCGACGGCCCAGTCGATGAGCGCCTTGCGCGCGCTCTCGCGCACCTTCTCTTTGCGCTCTTCGAGCTTCTGCTCGGTGAGCTCTTCCCACGCGAACCGGAGGTCACGCGCCGTCGGCACGAGGCGGAGCCCGATGGAACGGCCCGGGGACAAATGAAGCGCTCCGGAGAAACCGTAGCGTCGCTCGCGCTCGAGCAACGCGGCCGTGGGAGCGTGCGTGAGATAGCTCGTCGTGAAAACGTGCGGGGCGACGACGCCGCCGCCCGCCGCGCGGCGCGTCTTCGCGAGGTGCACCTCGAGAAACGTCCGAAAGCGCCCGGAGAGCTTGGCGAAGGGGTGCAGCGCCTTGACGGTGCCGGCGCCCTGCGTCCAGCGGCTGCCGCTTCCGCCCGCGAGCGTGACGACGGCGACCTCGCCCCGTTCGAGCAGCACGCGCCCGTGGGCTTCGGCTTGCGAGTCGAGAACGCCCGTGTCGACGTAGTCGCCCGGCTTTACGTCCTCGATGAGCGTGTCGGCGGGCAGGCGATTCTTCGCGAGCCCGATGCGACCGGCTTTCAGATCGGCGCGGATGCGTTCGTGCTGCTCGGCGTCGAAGCCGTTCTCGCGCAACAGGTGGTCGAGCGAGTCCTCGCGACGCTCGCCCGCTGCAGGAAAGAGCCTGCGCACGAGCGCTTGCCCGACGGACGCCGCAGAGTCGCCGCGCAGGTGCTTCGTCGAGAACGCGTCGATCTCCCGGCGTCGCTCGGGCGAGAAGTTGCGCGTGCCTTCTTCTTGCCAGCGCGGCAGCGTGTAAACGTAGTATTCCGGCGACAGCACGGCGTCCGCGCCCGAGCGAAGCTCCGCCACCGACCCCCGGTCGTTGATGGAAAACCTGTAGACGACGGGGTCCATCGCGAAGGGCAAGCTCGTCTCGAGATCCTTCTTCGCGCTCCGCATGATTTCGAGCAGCTTGCCCTCCGCTTCCGCGCGGATCTCGGGATCGACGATGAAGCCCATGCCGCCACCCGACATGCCGCCGAGCATCCAGAAGCCCCAGAAGCGCTCGCCGAACGCCGCTTCGGCCTCGCGAATGAGCCGCTCGGTGTAGAAGTTCGAGACCCACGGGATGATCGCCTGCAAGGGGCCGCGGAAAATCCGCGTCGTGAGCCGCCCGAGCTCGCGCACGTCGCCCTCGCGCAGCGCCGTCAGGATGCCGTCGAAATCGCGCAGGAGCTCGCTTCTCGCCTCCCACTCGTCGCTCGTGCCGAGCAGGAATTTCTCGGTGACCATTTCGAGGATGGGACCGACGTTCGCCGCCATTCCGCCGTGCACGACGACGAGCGACTCTTCGAGTCGGCGGCGCGCCGCCGCGGACACGCTGGCGTCCCCGAGCAGCGTGTGGCTCGGGAGCAATCGGCCACGACTCGAGCCCCACTCGACGTCCGCCTCGCTCGCTCGCACGCCTTCGATGAGCTTCACTCCGGGCCAGAGCCCGCCGCTGTCTTGCCAGCCGCCGCCCGAGCCCCCGAGCCACTCGCCGAGAATGGCGCGGCCGGCCACGACGCGGCGCTCCGCGTCGGAGAGCTCGCCCGTGAGCGATGCGACTTGACCCGTCGCGCGCATGCAGAGCGCGATGAGCCCGCCGAGCAGGTTCGTCGAAACGGCGAGACGGCTGCCCTTCGGAATACCGTTCACCTGACTCACGAGCTCGAGCCCGCGGCCCGGCCCCACGATCTGCTCGAGCAGCAGCGCGAGCGGCTGTCCCGAGCCCTCGAGCGCCGGCGGAACGATCCCGGAGGCGATCACGGCTGCTTTGAGAAGCCCGAGGTAGTCGCGCGCGTAGTCGAAGACCTCGGCAATGTCGGTGAGATCCGCCGACGTTTCGAGATCGACGCTCGCGAGCCGGAGCACCGGCTCGTCGAGCACGCGCAGGAAGCACGTGATGGGCGGCGCCGTGGCCGCGTCACGCCCCCAAACCGCGAGGTCGACGGACACGTTCAGGACGCGCGCGCCCTCGGGAAAGTCCATGCCGAGGAAAAAGATGTCGCTCCACCCGCTGTGCGTGAGATCCATGCGCACGGGCGTGCGCTCGACGTGCACCGGGTATGCGCCGCTCGGCTCTCGCGCCGTGAGCTCGTCGCGAATCCGGAGCGGCTGATCGAGCGCGTGGGCGGTGCGGAACATCCAGCGATTTCCGCGCAATGAGCGCACCGAGCGCTGGACCTGCGCCGCCAAGAGCTGGAAACCGAGACCGTAGTACGCGGCGCCGAGCGCGCTCGCGAGCGGATCGCTGAGCCCCGCGCGTGACCGCTCGCTCTGGAACGCTTCGATGGCGGCGGCGTAGCGTCGCGAAAGCAGGAGCTCGCGACCCGTGTGCGGAATCGAGCCCGAGCGCCTGAGCTCGGGTTTTCGCGGCGCGAGGTAACGGTAGATGGCGTGGGCCTGGAGCACGGCGCGGACGCGTTGGTAGACGTTGCCGGTCGGGTCGTTGGCGAACGCGTCGAGCGCGAGCGCCGCCTCGACGAGCTCGTCGAGCGTCGCGCGTTCCGCGAAGCGCTCGAGGACGCCTACTTTGTCGTGTTGCTCTGGCGAGAGAATCGCCTGAACGAGCGGGTGCATGACGGCTAGATCTTCTTCTTCTCGGCGGCCAGCGCTTCCTCGAGCATCAAGCGAAGCGCCTCCTCGCGACGGGGACCGTGGAGGGCGAGTGCGAGCTGCGCCCTGAGGAGGCCGAAGGGGCCTTCGATGTCGACGCGGTGGCCTTCGACTTCGAGCGCGAGGTAGCGCTCGCGCGAGCAGAGCGCCGCGAGCGATTCGGTGAGCCCGAGCTTCTTGCCGGGCGGGAGCGCGCGGCTCTGGGCGTGCAAGAGGCCGAAAATCGCGGGTGTGAGCGCGTGGGTCCCGAACAGCGCCAGGTAGTTGCCCTGGCGAACGCCCGGGATCATGCACGTCTCCTCGGCCACGGTGGGCGTCGGTTTTTCGAGCACCGTTTCGATCGCGTAGAGGCTCGCCGTCCCGTGAACGCGCTGGCCACCGATGACGCCGAAGTACGGCAGCTGGCTCTCCGCCGTCACCTGCACGCCCGAAACCGCGCAGTGCTCGCGCGCCGCCACCTCGAGCAGTTGCGCCGTGCAAGACGCCGCGGCGTGCGTCACGAACACGTGGTCGCACACCTGCACGAGGAACGCGTCGTTTCCGACCCACGCTTCCGCGCAGAGCAGAGCGTGACCGAAGCCGCGCGGCTCCGATTGCTCGACGAGCATGATCTTCGAACCGAAGCGCTTCTCGAGCTCGGCGAAGAACACGCGGGTTCCGGGAGCCGTCACGAGCGCGACCTCGCGGATTCCGGCGTCGAGAATTTCCTCTATCTGCAGCGCGACGACGTGCTGCGTGCGCCCGGAGCCCGTCGTGACGTGCTGAAACGGCAGGTCGCGGTGCGCGGGCCCCGCCATGGGAATGATGGCTTTCGCGAGCATTCGGGCCGAGGCTACTACGGTTTCGAGACGGCCCGCTCGTACCAGGCGAGAAAGCGCTCGGCGCCCTCGGCCACGGAAACGCGCGGTTCGTAGCCGAGAAGTCGCTGCGCCTTGTCGATATTCGCGTGCGTGCGTTCGACGTCGGCGCCGGGGCGCGGCGCTTCGACGAAGGGAACCTTGCGACCCGTCAGCCGTTCGAACGTCGCGATGAAATCGGAGACGAGGACGGGCTCGCCACGACCGAGGTTGATGACCTCGTAGCCGAGCCGGCGGTCCGCGGCGGCCACCACCCCGGCGACCGTGTCGCCGACGTAGGTCCAGTCGCGGAGCATGCGCCCGCCATCGAAAAGCGTCAGCGCATTCCCGGTGCGAATGGCGTCGACGAGCTTGTAAGTCAGCATGTCGGGGCGCCCGCGCGGCCCGTACACCGTGAAAAACCGGAGCGCCGTGAAATCGAGGCCGTACAGGTGATGGTACGCGTGGGCGAGGAGCTCGGCCGAGCGCTTGCTCGCCGGGTACGGCGCGAGAGGTCGATCGGCGGTGTCCTCCTCGACGAAGGGCACGCGCGGCGTCGCGCCGTAAACCGACGAGGTCGACGCGAACACGACGTTCGGCGAGCCGTGCTCGCGGGCCGCGTCGAGGAGATTGAGCGTACCACTCACGTTGACGTCGAAGTAGACCTGGGGCTCGTCGCACGACGCGCGCACGCCCGCGAGCGCGCCGAGGTGGACCACGGCGCGCGGAGCATGCTCGCGGAACAAGCGCATCACGAGCTCGCGATCGCGGAGATCGCCGTCGACCATCGTGAAGGCTCCGGCCGGCGCACCGGCGGCGACCTCGGCGACGTTCGCTCGTTTGCGTTTCGGATCGTAATACGGGTCGAAATTATCCAGGCCGACCACGCGGTCGCCGCGAGCCAGAAACGCGCTCGCCGCGTGACTGCCGATGAACCCGGCTGCTCCGGTCACGAGGATGGTCATCGGCCGGGAGCGTACAGCACTTGACGGCCGAGCATCCACGGCTCGTCGTGCGCTATGAAGACGTCTCGAATCCGCGTTCGTCGCGAGGAGGTTTCACGGTCCGATGTCAGAACGAGCCAAGACCCGCTGCGGATGGTGTGGCGTCGATCCGCTCTACGTTCGCTACCACGATCGCGAGTGGGGTGTCCCCGTCCGAAAAGACCGGAAGCTCTTCGAATTTTTGGTGCTCGAGGGCGCGCAAGCCGGGCTTGCGTGGATTACGATCTTGCGCAAGCGCGACGCTTACCGGCGCGCGTTCGAAGGCTTCGACCCCGAGCTCGTCGCGCGCTACGGGGCGCGCGACGTTCGCCGCTTGCTCGCCGACGCGGGCATCGTCCGGAACCGCATGAAAATCGAGTCCGCCGTGAAGAACGCTCGTGCCTTTCTCGAGGTGCAGGCAGCCTTCGGTAGTTTCTCGAAGTATCAGTGGCGCTTCGTCGACGGCGAGCCCATCGTCGGCCGCTTCCGCAGCCTGAAGGAGATCCCGCCGCGCACGAGCGTCTCCGACGCGCTCAGTAAGGACCTCAAGCAGAGAGGTTTCTCGTTCGTCGGCTCCACCATCGTGTACGCCCACATGCAGGCGGTCGGCATGGTGAACGATCACCTGGTCGGTTGCTTTCGGTACGAGGAGGTCTAGTCCCGACCACGCGCAGCGACGATCCCGCCCGCGACGGGCCCCAAAGCTCGGCGGCGCGTTCCGTGCTATTAAATGGGGGTCGGGAGGCCGCTTCGCTTGAAGAACAGTACCGCCTGGATCCTAACGACGGCCCCGATCGTCTGGGTTTCGTGTTTCCTGAATCCGGGTCCGGACCTGCCGGAAGGCGGCGACGCGCCGTCGGTGCGCGGCGGCCGGGGTGGCGCATCAGGGACGGGCGGTGCGTCGTCGGGCGCGGGGGGCACGTCGTCCGGTGGTGTCGTCGGTACGGGCGGCGCCGCAACGGGCGGCGCGGCACCGACGGGCGGCAGCGCCGGTTCGGGCGGTTCGGGCACGAGCGGCGAAGGCGGCGCGAGCGACGGCGGTAACGACGGAGTCGGCGAAGCCGGCGTCAACGGGCGCTGAGCGCTAGACCCAGCGCGCCGCGGCGAGATCCCAGCGGCGCCACGCCCCGTCGATGCGTTGCTCGAGCTCGCGCGACGCGGAGCGCACGCGAAAATTGGCCGTCACGAAGTGGCTCTCGAACGCGCCGGAGAGCTCGCGCCGCTTCAGGAAGGCGTCGTCCAGCATGACGAGGCTCACGTCGAGCATTTCGGGACCGGCAGCGACGAGGGCGTAGCCGTTGCTCCGAACGTCGAGGAACGCCATGTGCGGGTTCGGCCGCGCCTCGGGATCGACGAGCAGCACCTCGACCGCGCGCGCGAGCGTCACCGCTTCGGGAGGAACCGACGGATCGTTCTCCGCCACGCGTTCGATGCTGGTAAGCCACGGCGTCGACGACACGCTGCCCGCCACGAACTCGATCACGCGTGCGCTCGGGTCGCCCGTCGGGTGCGGCGTTCCCGCGAAAAAAGCGTGCAAATCGCCGGACACGACGACGAGATTTTCGACCGCCGAAAGCTCGCGCAAGAGGGCGTCGCGTTCGTTCGGCAGGCCGTCCCAGTCGTCGACGTTGACGAGCAGGCGCTGGCGAAATTCCTCGGGCGCGAGCGTGACGGCGGTGAGGTCGATCGCGCGCGACTGGAGCGTGTACTCGTTGCCCCACACCTTCCAGGTGCGTGTCGATCCGAGCAGCGTCTCGGTGAACCAAGCGCGCTGCGCTGCGCCGAGCACGAGCTCGCTCGCTCCGCTCACCCCCTCGGCGCCGCCCGTTTCGAGCCAGCGTTGCTTGGCGAGCGCGAGAAAGGGCGCCTCGGCGACGAGCTGGCGCGCGCCGAGCGAGGTGTGTTCTTCCGTCTTCAGCAGGTCGAAATAGGCGAAGCCGCGCGGCAAGCTCGCCTCCGTCTCGTCGATCGGCACGGGCTCGACGAGGTTCGCCCGCGAGAGCATTGCGTTCACCCAGCGCACGGAGAGCAAACCTTTGACCCGCTCGGCGTCGAACCCGAGCTCGGAAGCCACGTCGCGCAACGCGTCCCGGTACGCCCCGCCCGCGAAGGTTTCGATGTCGACGTACGCGCGCGCGCCGGCCGGAGCGGCGCCCAGAAGCTCCGTCGCCCCCGCCTCGTCGAGGAACACCGCGCCGGGAAACGCGTCCTCGGGGACGAGGTGGTCCGGCCGATAGCGGCGGAGGTCCGTCATGACTAGCTCGAGGTGCCGACCGAAGACGAAGCTCCGGTGAATCCGAAAGTCGTCGGGAAATGACGCCGTTTCGTCGAGCGCGAGCGCCGGCGCTTCGGCGTAGTCGACCGGCATGTAGGCGAACCACGCGCGATCGGCGTTGCGCCGTCGCTCGGGGTTGTGCTCGTTCTCGCGACCGTTCGAGTAGTTCGAGTACGCACCGTACGCGTCGTTCGAGAACTCGTGGTCGTCCCACACGGCAATCATCGGGAAGCGCTCGTGAAGGTGCTGCAGATCCGGATCGGTGCGGACCGTGCGATAGAGATCGCAGTAGTTTTCGAACGAGTTCGCGGCGAGACGCGTCGCGCTCGCGCCGAGCGGGTGCGCCTGCTCCGGTCTGCGAAAGCGCACGCGGCGGCCCGGCGTCGGGTCCTGGAAGGTCGGGTCGTCCACCGTTTCGTACACGTAGTCGCCGAGGTGTACGAAGAACGCGATGTCCTGCAGCGCCGCGTGGCGGAGCACGTGGAAGTACTTGCCCGCGTAGTCCTGGCACGAGAGCACGGCGAAGCGGACGGGGTCGTCCGCGCCGGGAGCCGGCGCCGTGCGCGTGCGCGCCGTGCGCGAGACGTGACGCTCCTCACCGCGCACGAGCGTGAACCGGTAGTAGTAGAACGTTGCCGGCTCGAGATTTTCGACGCGCACCTTGACGCAATGGTCGAAGCGTTCGTCGGCCGTGAGCGCTAGCGCCGTCTCGCCCGGCGCGAGCTCGACGAGCTCCGTAAAGCCCTCGTCGAGTCCCACCTCGAGCTCGAGGGACACCGGCCCTTGGGCTTCGGGGTCGGAGACGCGGGTCCAGAGGATCACGCTCGAGGGGCGGGGATCCCCGGACGCGAGCGATTGCGGGAAGAACCCGGCGCTTTCCGGCGCGCTCGCGTCGCTGCCTCCGGCGCAGGCCGGGAGCACGACCGCGGGTCCGGCCGCGGCGACCACGGCGCGCAGAAAGTCACGTCGATCGAGCGGAGCGTGGGTTTTCCGGGTCACTTGAAAACGAACACGATGGTATCACCGGGCGCCTCGCCGCACCCATGCCGCCCGATTCTCCGACCGCTGCCGCCCTCGTGCCGTGTCCCACGGGCGAGCTCGTCGTTGGAGCCGGCGAGCCGTCGAGCCCCATCCGCCTGAGCCTCGCGATTCCGACGCTGAACGAGTCCGAGAACGTCGCCGACCTCGTCGAACGCCTGGTGCGCTTGCTCGAACCCGAGCTCGGCGACGCCTACGAGATCATCGTCATCGACGACGACAGCTCGGACGGGACGTGGCAGGTAGCCCTCGAGCTCTCGGTGAAGTACCCGAAGCTCCGCGTCATCCGCCGGCGGGGCGAGCGCGGACTCGGCAGCGCCGTCATTCGCGCGTGGCAAGTCGCGCGCGGCGAATTCCTCGGCGTGATGGACGCCGATCTCCAGCACCCGCCCGAGGCGAACCTCCTCCTCTACGCGGGCATGCGGCGCGGCGCCGATCTCGCCGTAGCCAGCCGGCACGTCGAAGGCGGCGGCCTCAGCGACTGGAGCCTGTTTCGGCGGCTCGCCTCGCGCGGCGCGCAGCTTCTCGGCCTGCTCGTGCTGCCAGGCGTCCTCGGGCGCATCACCGACCCGATGAGCGGCTATTTCATGGTCCGTCGATCCGCGCTCGAGGGCATCGCGCTCCGGCCGCTCGGCTACAAGATTCTCATCGAGGTCGTCGCGCGGGCGCGCATCCGCTGGATCGACGAGGTCGGTTACGTCTTTCGCGAGCGCACCGACGGACAATCGAAGGTTACGGCGAGCATCTACCTTCAGTACCTCCGGCACCTCGTGCGCCTGCGCCTCGCGACGCTGCCCGCGTCACGCTTCTTCAAATTCTGCGTCGTCGGCGCGACGGGTGTCGTGGTCGACATGACCATCCTGTACCTCTTGAGCGATCCGAGCACGCTCGCGCTCGGACTCACGCGCAGCAAGCTCGCCGCCGCCGAGACCGCCATCGTTTCGAACTTTCTCTTGAACGACGCATGGACGTTCGGTGACGTCTCGAGCCGGGCGCGGGGCCTGCGCCCGAAGTTCCGGCGCTTCCTCGGGTTCAACGCGATCTGCGCGGCGGGCCTGGTGTTGAACGTCGTCATCCTGAACGTTCTGTTCAATCTCGCTGGGCTCGATCGCTACCTTTCGAACGCCGTCGCCATCGTCTTGGTGACGGCCTGGAACTACTTTCTGAATCGCAAGCTGAACTTCGCGCCCATGGCGCCGAGCATCCGCCCGCCGCCCGCCCCCTGACGCAAAAAAGCACCTCCGCTGGTCTTGCGAAGAATGCGCCCGGTTCGGGCCCCGCGTTGCCGGGCGGACGGCGGCGATGCTATGCGGAACCATTCACCGTCTCAGCGACACATGACTATTTCAAGGGACGCCGGGCGCATCCTCATCGTCGGGGCCGGACCAACGGGGATCGGCGCGGCCTACCGCCTGAAGAAGCTCGGTTACACGAACTTTCGTGTGATCGAGGCTTCGAGCACGGCGGGCGGGCTCGCGTCGAGCTACACCGACGACAAGGGCTTCACGTGGGACATCGGCGGCCACGTGCAGTTCTCGCACTACGACTACTTCGACGAGGCGATGGACATCGCGCTCGGGAAGGACGGGTGGCTCCACCACGAGCGAGAGTCGTGGGTGTGGATGGCGGATCGCTTCGTGCCGTATCCGTTCCAGAACAACCTTCGCTACCTTCCGCCCGAGCTCATCGCGAAGGCCGCCCGCGGCCTCGCCACGCGGCCACCGCGCACTCCGTCGCCGACGCAGGATTTCGGCTCGTGGGTGCTGCAGACGTTCGGGGAGGGCATCCGCGACATCTTCATGGCGCCCTACAACTACAAGGTGTGGGCGTTTCCCCTCGAGCGGCTGTGGGCCGGCTGGGTCGGCGAACGCGTCGCCGTGGTCGACCTGGCGCGCGCGCTCGACAACATCTTTCTCGAGCGTGACGACCTCTCGTGGGGCCCGAACAACACCTTCCGGTTTCCCAAGTTCGGCGGAACCGGCTCGGTCTGGCGCGCGCTCGCCAAGCACATCGGCGCCGAGTTTTTCCAGTACGACACGCGCGTTCGTTCGATCGACTGGAAGAACAAGGTCGTGATCACGGACGGCGGCGAGAAGCTCTCGTACGACCAGATCCTCACGACCATGCCGCTCGACGTCCTCGCCCAGACGCTCGCGCCCGCCATCGACGCCGTGTCGGAGGCGGCTCCGAAGCTCTTGCGCTCGCACTCGCACATCATCGGCGTCGGGCTCACGGGCGAGATGCCGAAGAAGCTCGCCAAGAAGTGCTGGATGTACTTTCCCGAGGACAACTGCCCGTTTTACCGGGTGACCGTCTTCAATCACTACTCGCCGAACAACGTGCCGGAGCCCGAGACCGGCAAGTACTGGTCCTTGATGACCGAGACCAGCGAGTCCACCGTGAAGGCGGTCGACCGCGAGCGACTCGTCGAGGAGACGATTCGAGGCCTACTCAACACGGGCCTCGTCACGAGCCGCGATCAGGTCGTGACGACCTGGCGCTACACCGCGGAGCACGGCTACCCGACACCGTCGCTCGAACGAAACGAGCTTTTGAAGAAGCTCAATCCGCCGCTCGCCAAGGCGGGCGTTTCGTCGCGCGGTCGATTCGGCGCTTGGCTCTACGAGGTGTCGAACCAAGATCACTCGTTCATGCAGGGCGTCGAGTGGGTGAACTCGGTCCTGCTCGACGTGCCCGAAGTCACCGTGCGATTCGCCGAAACGGCGAACGCCATGTGGGGCAAGACCGGGCGGTATCAGCCGTGAGCGCCACGAAAATCTCCGCGGTCGCTCGGCAAATCTGAAGACGCGGGGAGGCCGGGCACGCTCGCGCCGAGCCTCACTTGCCGGCCTCGGCGAGGGGCGCGTGGTCGGCGAAGCGTTTTTTCACGTCGGCGGCGACGGCGTCGTTCGGTGCCAGCTTTTCGAGTTCGGCGGCCGCGGCGAGCGCGGTGTCGTGGTCGCGGCGAGCGGCCAGGAAGAGCGCGCGCTGTCGTAGCGTGGCAACGAGCACGCTGCGCGTCGCCGAGGAGTCGTCCGCGACGTCCTTCGCCTGCACCGCCGCCACGGCGCGTTCGCTCCTCTGGGCGGCGCGCTGAAACGCGACGTTGCGATCCGAACGGCCCACGGGGTGAGCACGAAAACGCAGCCAGAATGCGCCGGGAACGACGTGATCGCTCACGCGCTCGTCGAACCCCGTGTCGAGCTCGACGAACAGCGGGCGGGAGTCGGCGAGCGTCGAGAGCGCGTACTCGCCCGGTCTCTGCGTGAGCGCGATGTCGCGCAAAAGCGGCGCGAGCGCGGGCTCCTGAGCGAGCAGACGCTGCCGGAGCCGGCCGCGCTCGAGCAAGCTCGTCGGAACGACCACGACGTCCGAGCGTTCGCCGCGTACGAGCTCGGCGGCCCACAGCCGGAACGCGACCGCTTCGGAGCGACCGAGCAAGAGCGCGTTCTCCGGCAGGCTCGCGAACGCCTGGTCGGTCCAGATCTCGTTCGCGCGACCGGTCCGGCGTTCGGCGGCCGACGCCGAGCTCTCGACGCCCACGAAGACGAGCGTGAAATAGAACACGACGAGGAGCACCGCCGCGGGCCTGGCGAACGGCACGCGCGCGCGTGCGAGCACGAGCGCGGCGCTCTGAACGCCGAGCGCCCCGGCGATCGACAGCGCCGCGAGCGCGAGCAGCCGGGCGGGCGCGGACGGATCGGGCGCGAGCGCGTCGAGCGGACGCGCGGGAAACCCGAGGTCGATCGCCGCGAGCGCGACGAGCGGCGCGACGAAGGGGCGCGTCGAGCGGACGAGGGCGCCCACGGCGACGCCGCCGACCGACAGAGCGAGCGCGACGGGCCCGAGGTCGCCGAGCCACGCGGCGAACGCCGTGGCGCGCAGCGTCGACGGGTCGAGCGCCGCGAGGCTCGACTGGCCGAGACCGAAGCCGAGATCGAGGAACGCGTGCGGCGAGCCCGCGCGAGCGAAAAGTGCGACGGCGACGAGGACCGCGACACAGGCGGCGCCCGCGAGACCTCCGAGCAAGGCGCGCCCGTCGGGAGCGCGGCCGCGGGCGATGGAAACCGCCGCGAGCGCGACGAAGAGCGACAAGAGCGCGGCGTGGGACTCGAAGGCCGTGAGCGCCACGAGCGCTCCGACGACGAGACTCGAGCGCACGTCACGCGCGGGAAGCGCGAGCCGGGCGGCGAGCGCGCCGAGCGCCGCGGCCGCGGCGACCGCTCCGCCTCCAATCACGGTGCCCTCCGTTTGGAACGCCGGCGAGAGCGTCGCCGTGAGCGCCGCCGCGAGCGCGAGCGGGGGCGTGAGATGCGGCGTCGCCGAACGCGCCGCGAGCAGCCGCGCGGCGCTCACGTATACCAGGCGCCCGACGAGGGCGACGGCGAACGCGCCGACCCACGCGGCGCGCAGCCAGCGCCCTCCAAGCGGTAAAAGCGAGGCCGCCTGGGCGCCCACCATGCCGAGGAAGCCCTCGGTGCCGAGCGGCAGGACGCCGAGCGCCGTGACGGCCGGTACGTCGTCCCGCCAGTCGCTCGAGGCGGCCGACCGGAGCAGGGTGACGGCGAGCGGCACGACGAGGGCAAGGAAGGCCGCCGCGCGGTCGAGCCCGAGCGTTTTTTTCGCGTCGTCCGAGCCGGGGTTCACCGTCGTTCGGGTACCCCGCGCGGGGGCGATTGGCCCAGTTTCCCGCGGCCGCGCGCGGCCGGCCGCCGGCATGCTAAGACCGGCCCCCCGAAAGGTCAGCCATGGCGCGTTTCATCGACGAGCTCAAGCGCACGCACGATTGTGGAGCCCTCCGGAAGAGCGACATCGGAAGCGAAGTCGTGCTCTTCGGCTGGGTCGCCAATCGCCGCGACCACGGCTCGATCGTCTTCATCGACCTTCGCGATCGCGAAGGCGTGACGCAGATCGTCTTCGATCCCGATTCGTCGCGCGAAGCTCACGACCTCGCCGAGCAATTTCGCAGCGAATGGGTCATCGGCATTCGCGGCAAGGTGCGCTCGCGCGGCGAGCAGTTCAGCAAGAAAGAGAACAAGCTCGTCTCGGCCGCGAACCCGAACCTCGCCACGGGTGAGATCGAGGTCGACGTGCTCGAAGCCACGATCTTCAACAAGAGCGAGACGCCGCCCTTCGAGATCTCCGAAAAGACGGACACGCGCGAGGAGGTGCGCCTCGAGCATCGCTACCTCGACCTTCGCCGCGGCGCGCTCCAGAAGGCGCTGCGCATGCGCCACGCCGTCAACCAGGCGACGCGCACCCACCTCTCCGCGCACGGCTGCCTCGAACTCGAGACGCCGTTCCTCGTGAAATACACGCCGGGCGGCGCGCGCAACTTCCTCGTGCCGGCGCGGCTTTCTCCCGGCAAATTCTACGCTCTCGCCGAGAGCCCGCAGCTCTTCAAGCAGCTCTTCATGGTGGCGGGCTTCGACAAATACTTCCAGATCGTGCGCTGCTTCCGCGACGAAGCGCTGCGTCTCGATCGCCAGCCCGAGTTCACGCAGATCGACATCGAGCTCTCGTTCGTCAATCAGAGCGACGTGTTCCGACTCGTCGAAGGCCTCGTCTTCGCGATCTGGAAAGCGGCGCTCGGCATCGATCTCCACGACCTCTACCCGAGCGGTCGTTTTCCCGAGCTCGGCTTCGAAGACTCGATGCGCGACTACGGCAACGACAAGCCCGACGTGCGCTTCGACATGAAGCACGTCGATCTCACCGACGTCGTCATCGAGCACGGCGGCGGCGGCGTGCCGTTCTTTTCCGCGATCGCCGAGAAGTTCAAGAGCGGAGCGTACCGGCGCGACCTCCCCGCCGAGATCGTGAAGGGCCTCCGCGTGCCGGCGTCGGCACAGCTCTCGCGCGCGGACGCCGACAAGCTCGAGCAGCTCGCGAAGAGCATGGGCGCCGCGGGGCTCGCGCGCGCGAAGGTCGCCGGCGACGGGTCGTGGACGCAGTCGCCTCTCGCGAAGACCATCTCGCCGGAGCTTTGCCGGGCCATCAACGCAAAGCTCGGCGCGGCGGAGGGCGACCTCTTGCTCTTCCAGTTCGGCAAGGCGTCCCTCGTCCACACGGTCATGGCGAACCTTCGCGTCCACCTGGGCAAGAAGCTCGGTCTCATCCCGGACGTCGGCCACGGCAATCAGTGGAAATTTCTCTGGGTCGTCGATCCTCCGCTCTTCGAGTACGACGACGAAACACGAAGCTGGGCCGCCGCGCACCACGCCTTCACCCGCCCCCACGACGACCACGTCGAGCTCATCGAGAAGGATCCGGGCAAGGTGCTCTGCTACCGCTACGACCTCGTCCTGAACGGCTTCGAGATCGCGGGCGGCTCGATCCGCCTCCACGATCCCGACGTGCAGAAGAAGGTGTTCGCCGCGCTCGGCATCGGGGAGGCGGAAGCGCAAGAGAAGTTCGGGTTCCTCCTCTCCGCGCTGCGCTACGGCGCTCCGCCGCACGGCGGCATCGCCCTCGGCATGGATCGGCTCGCCATGCTGCTCTCGGGCACCGACAGCATCCGCGACGTGATCGCGTTCCCGAAAACGCAGAAGGGAACCGATCTCATGAGCGACGCCCCGAGCGCCGTGGGCCCGAACCAGCTCGCCGAGCTCCGCATCCGCACGGTCGCCGAAGAGCAAGGCTAGCGCCCGGAGAAGGGCGGGCTTGACCCGACGTGCCGCGACCGCGAGGATCGCAGGTCCGGCATGAGCGCCCGCATCCTCGTCGTCGACGACAGTCCGACCATCCGCAAGGTGGTCGCGTCGATCCTGAGCGCCCGCGAGTACGAGCCCATCCTCGCGGAAGACGGACAGGACGCGCTCGAGGTGCTCGAGCGCGAAAAGGTCGATCTCGTGCTGCTCGATTTCGTGATGCCGCGCATGAACGGCTACCAGTTCTGCCGCGAGCTTCGCGCGAACGCGGAGCTCAAGACGCTGCCCGTCGTCTTGATGAGCGCGAAGGGCGACAAGATCCGCGGCCACTTCGTCGAACAGACGGGCGCCATCGACGCCATCACGAAGCCGTTCGACGCGCGCGGGCTCGTCGCCGTCGTCGAGGGCGCGCTAAAGCGGCAGGAAGAGGGCCGAGCCGGACCGGTGCCGGACGCCGAGGCGATGCCGGCGAACGAAGACTCGCTCGTCGACAATCTACGGCCGAGCAACGCGAACCTCTCGAGCGACCCGGAGGTACGGCGCGCGCAGGCTGCGCGCGATTTCGCCGCCGCGCTCGCCCGCGTCATCGGCGCCGAGCTCAAGCGCGCCAAGGCGCCCGCCATCGTCGAGCAGGCCATGCAGAAGGCGCTCGATCGCGCGATTCGGCCCGAAACGATGAGCGCGCTCTCGTCGCTGCTCGGCTCGCTCCACCGGGGCGAAACCAAGGGCGAGGTGCTGGCGGGCGACATCAGCGTGATCAGCATCGCCGAGATCCTGCAGCTCCTCGATCTGCAGCGGCAATCGGGCACGCTCGCCGTCGCGTCGCGCGAGGCCGAAATCGTCCTCTACATTCGCGAAGGGCGCGTCGACTTCGCGGTGTCGAAGGGATTGAGCGACGAGTTCTTGCTCGGCCGGTACCTCGTGGAGGAAGGCGCGCTGAAGAAGGAGCAGCTCCGCACCGTGCTCGAGAGCCGCTCGTCGAAGCGCCTGATCGGCGAGGAGCTCGTCGCGCTCGGATTCGTGAGCGAGCCCGTGCTTCGCCGCGCGCTCGTCGAGCAGACGTCGGAGCTCATCTACGAGGTGGTGCGCTGGCGTATCGGACGCTTCTCGTTCATCGTCGGGGCCGAGCTGCCCCCCGCCGCCAAGGCACGGCTCAGCATGGAGACGAGCGCGCTCGTGATGGAGGGCTTCCGCCGTGTCGACGAGTGGCGTCTCATCGAGGGGAGCTTCGACTTCGACGACGTGCTCTTTCCGGATCCCGTCGCCATCGAGCGCCTCGGAGAAGAGGTCAACCTGAAGGGGGAGGAGCGCGCCGTCCTGTCCGCGATCGACGGCGAAAAGACGATTCGCGAGATCGTGAACGGCGCGAGCGGTAGCTCGTTCGAGGTCTGTAAGATCCTCTACCAGTTATTGAACTCGCGGCTCGTGCGCCGGAAAGCGCCGATGAGCACGGGGTAAAAAACCCAAAAACTGGCGGGCTGACCGGGTCCGAGTAAGATCCCGTTCGGGATGTGGGTAAAACGATTCCTTGCCTTGGCGGTCACCGCGTTTCTCGCCGTCGCGTGCGGCGGT
This sequence comes from Polyangiaceae bacterium, assembly GCA_036374535.1. Classification (GTDB taxonomy): domain Bacteria; phylum Myxococcota_A; class Polyangia; order Polyangiales; family Polyangiaceae; genus PMG-095. The sequence continues at coordinate 9,431 of DASUTR010000944.1, read as the reverse complement.
AAGAGCGTTTATACGGAAGACGGCGGCGAGGCGGGCGGCGGCGCGCAGTGCAACGCCACGCAATGCGGCGACGAGTGCGTCGATATCGAGAACGATAGGAACCACTGCGGAGAATGCTTCGACCGCTGCAACCCCGGCGAGCAGTGCGTTCGCGGTGACTGCGTCCGCACGCAGGGCTGCGAGCCGCCCACGACGCTCTGCAACGGCGCCTGCGTCGACTTGCGTTACTCGCAGGACAACTGCGGCGGTTGCGGCAACGCCTGCGGCTTCGGCTCGTTCTGTAACGGCGGAACTTGCTCGATGCAGTGCCCGAACGGGCAGTGCGGCGACTTCTGCGTGAACTTCGACTCGGATCCGAACAACTGCGGCGGCTGCGGCATCAGCTGCGGGTTCGGAGCGCAGTGCTCCGGCGGCCGCTGCATCGGCGTGTGCGAGGGCGGCGCCTTGTGCGACGGTAAATGCGTCGATCTCTCGTCCGATCCCTACAATTGCGGCGAGTGCAACGCGCAGTGTCTCGGCGGTGGTTTCGTGTGCTTCAGCGGCCTGTGCCAGATGGTCTGTCCGCCGGACCTGCTCTTTTGTAACGGCGCTTGCGTCGATTGGCGATTCGATCCGCAACACTGCGGCGGCTGCGGCCTCCGCTGCTCGAGCGCCTCGGAGTGCATCAACGGGACCTGCGTCCCCACCTGCCCGTCCGGAACGTACTGCAACGGCGTCTGCGCCGACCTTTCGAGCGATCCGAACCATTGCGGTAGCTGCTTCTCGCCGTGCCCCATGGGGTCGAGCTGTTTCGACGGCGGGTGCATCGGCCCCGGCACGTGCGGCGATGGGGTCGTACAGAGCTCGGAAGAAGCCGATCCGCCACCCGGACCCTTGATGATCGTACCGCTCGACCCGGGCACTTGCCGCTACGACCTCTCGCGGATCAACCAGTGGTACTGTAATGGTTCGTGCGGTAACTGGGGCGGACTGGACGGCTGCGATCAGCTCGACGCGAACGCGTTCTGCCAGCTGAAGATGGACAATCCGCGCAGCACCGCGATCTCGTGGACCACCACGCCCGCCCAACCCGCGCCGGGCGTCTGCTGCCCCCCGCCCACCGACGCGCCGGGGTCGCGCGGCTGCACGCCGCTCGGCACGCTCTCCCGGCGGGGCGTCAACCTTGCAGTGTCGGTCCATCCGTCGAACCTGTTCAGCACCCACCAGGCCGGAACCGCCATCACGAACCTGATCTGCAGCGACCCGTAACTTGCGGGCGCGGCGGGCTCGAGCGCTATCTTTGCGCCGATGACGGTCTCTCCCGCGACCGCTTCGGACTCTGCGCGCATTCGCGAGCTTTCGCTCTACTCCCGTTCGGGCTTCGATCCGGACGAAGAGCTGGCTCGCCCGTGGGCGCGGCTCTGGGTCGCACGCGCCTCTCCGGACGGTGAGCCCCTTGGCTTTGCGCTCGTCTGGCACGCAGCCGACGAGGTGCAATTGCTCGACCTCGCCGTGGACGAGCGCGCGCGCCGTCGCGGGGTGGGCCGGGAGCTCGTCCGTTTCGTGCTCGCCTACGCTCGCGAAACGCGGAGCCGGCTCGTGCTGCTCGAGGTGCGGCGCTCGAACGAAGCGGCCATCGCCCTCTACCGATCGGCGGGGTTTACCGAAAACGGCGTGCGCCGCGGCTACTATTCGGATAATGGGGAGGACGCGCTCGCGATGAGCGTCGAGCTTTCGGAGACGCGCTGAAGATGGCGAAGGAATCGAACGAGCCCCGACTTCCCCGACGAAGCCAGGTGACGCTCCCCCTGCTTCGGCGAGAAAGCATCGGCGGAATCTACCACGTGCTCACGTTCGACCACCTGGAAGGAAGCGCCGCGCTGCCGGGTCAGTTCACGATGGTGCGCGGCGCGGAATGGGGCGATGCCCCGCTGCTCGCGCGGCCGATGAGCTACCTCACCGCCGGCACGACGCCGTCGATCCTCATCAAAGTCATCGGCGAGGGCACGCTGCGCATGGGGCGCGCCGAGCCCGGCGAGCCCTTCACCCTGCTCGGGCCGCTCGGACGGCCGTGGCGCACCCCTTCCCCGGGACGGCGCACCGTGCTCGTCGCGGGGGGAGTCGGCATCGCGCCGATCTTGTTTTTCGCGCGCGCCTTGGCGGCGGAGCAACCCGGGGGACCGAAACCCCTCGCCATCTACGGAGGGCGCTCGGCGCGCGACCTTCCGCTCGACGACGAGCTCCACGAACTCTGCGAGCTCGTCATTACGACGGAGGACGGGTCGCGCGGCGTCCGCGGCCGTGTGACGGACGTGCTCGGCGACGCTCTCGGGCCCGACCGGGAAGTGTTCACGTGCGGGCCCGATCGCATGATGGCGAAGGTCGCCGAGCTTTGCGCGAAGCGCGACGTGCCGTGCGACGTTTCGCTCGAAACGCCCATGGCGTGCGGCTACGGCGTGTGTCTCGGCTGTCCCGTGCCGACGGCGGACGGCGCCTACCTCTACGCGTGTATGGAGGGCCCTTGCGTCGATGCCCGGCGCGTCGATTGGTCGCGCGCCGACCACGCGCCGAAGAAGGGCTCGCACGAGCGCGGTGTCCCGTGACCGATCTCAGCGTCAAAGTCGGCGGAGTCACGCTCAAGAACCCGATTCTCACGGCGTCGGGGTGTTTCGGCTACGGTCTCGAGTACGACGACTTCTTCGACGTCGCCGAGCTCGGCGGCATCTGCACCAAGGGGCTCAGCCTCAATCCCCGCGCGGGTAATCCGCCGGAGCGCGTCTGCGAGACGCCGGCGGGCATGCTGAACGCCATCGGCCTCGCGAACGTCGGCGTCGAAGCGTTCTGCCGCGACAAGCTGCCCATCCTGCGCGAGCGCGGCGTCGGCGTCGTTGCCAACATCTTCGCGAGCAGCGTCGCCGATTTCATCGCCATCGCGGAGCGTCTCGAACGCGAAACGGGCGTACTCGCCGTCGAGCTCAACGTGTCGTGCCCGAACGTCACTCACGGCGGCATCGAGTTCGGCAAAGACGCTCGGATGTGCGCCGAAGTGACGCGCGCCGTGAAAGCTGCGACGCGGCTCCCCGTCTGGGTCAAGATGAGCCCGGAGGCGGGCGACATCGCGGCCGTCGCGCGCGCGGCCGAAGAGGCCGGCGCGGACGCCATCACCGCCATCAACACGATTCGCGGCATGTCGATCGATGTCGAGCAGAAGAAGCTCCGCCTCCACAACCGCACGGGCGGGTTCAGCGGTCCGGCGCTCAAGCCCGTCGCGCTTCGAATCGTCTGGGAAATCGTGGGCGCCGTCTCGATTCCGGTCATCGCCATCGGCGGCGTGGCCACCACGCGTGACGCCATCGAGTTCTTGCTCGCGGGCGCCGCAGCCGTGCAGGTGGGCACGGCGAACTTCGTCGATCCCTGCGCCTCCAAGCGCATCCTCGACGGGCTCCGCGCTCACTGCGAGAAGGCCGGCATTTCCGCGGCCGCGCTCATCGGCGCGGCGCGCTAGGGCTCGGACTTCGGCGCCTCGCTCACCACGAACCGGGCGGGCACCGCCGTGATCACCGGCAGGCTGATCTCCGTCGCCAAGAAGTCTCGAGCCTGCACGGCGTAGCTTCCCGACACCAGATCGAGCAGCACGTCGCCGCCGCGTGCCGCGAGGTGCGCGACGGGAACGCCGTCCACCAGGAGATAGCTCGACAGATCGCCGCCGTTCGCGGCGAGCAGCCCCTCTTTGGGCGCTCCGGCGTCGCGCGGTTCGCGGCTCGGGACCGGCCTGTTGCGCAGCGCGCGAAGCTCGGCGCGCGTGACGAGCAGCGCGCGCGACGGATCGGGCAGCTCGCCGACGCGATGTTCGGCATCGCGCGGCGGGATCGCGAACCCGTCGAGTGCGACGGCCGCCACGCGCTCGAGCCTCGTGACTTCGAACGAAAGGCGCCCGTTGCTCGACCAGGCGTACTCGGCGCGAACGGGGACGAGCTCGCTGCCGCACGCGGGTGCGTCGGGATGAATGCCCGCGATTTCGAGCAGAAACCGGCAGAGGAGCGAGCCGCCGCTGCCGGCGCCCGCGACGCGCGCCTGCTCGACATCGAGGCGTCCGAACGAGGTCGTGAAGCGGCTCTTCTCCGTAGCGAAGCCGTGCGCCTGACCTTCGCCGGCAGCCGTCGCCTTGGCGTGACTGAGTGACTCGGCGTCCGCGCGGCGCTCGTTCAACACGGCGCGCAGCGTGCCGGGCTGAATCACGACGTAGCGCGTCCGATCCGGCCACACGAGCACGTGGCCGAGTGCTTCGGCGCGTGCCCGGAGCTCGGTGCCCCGTGGCAGCGCGAAGCTCTTCGACTCGAAGACGAAGCGCAGGCGGCCGGCGGGCGAAAGCTCGATGGCCGTCTCGAAGCGAGTCTCCTCCGCGAGACGGCCGAGCGCGTCGGCGTTCGCCTCCGGAAGGCGCGGTGGGGGCGCGACGTCGGGCCAGCGAAAACGCGCGGCAAGGACGAGCCCGCTGAGATCGTCCGGCTGCCACGCGTCCTCTCCGAGCGCACGGTCTTCGCGCGGCCACTCGGGCACGACGGGCTCGGCGTCCGCATCGGCATCGGCGGCCCCCGCGTCGCGAGGTCCCGACGGCGCCTGTTCGAGCCCCGTGGCGAGCGGGGCGGGCAGAATGCTCGCGTTCGGGCTCGGCTCCGTAGGTCCCGCGTCGGCCGCGGGCGACGGACGTCCCTCACACGCAGCAAGCGCGAGAACGAGCGGAGTCAGGCGAAGCAGCGGCACGCGTCGATTCAATTCAGCACGGGGTCGTAGCTTTCTCGCACGTAGTCCTCTTCGGTGAGCTCCGTCCCTTCGTAGCCCTGTTCGTCGAGACGCGCTCGAAGCGCCTCGTTCGCGACCTCCACGACTTCGAAGCGCGTCGTGAAGAGGTGGTAGTGTTCGGGCGGCACGGGCGGGAGGGCCTCGAGCCGGCGCTGGAGAAAATCGCGATCCTCGGGAGCCGCGCGCAGCATCGAGCGCGGCCCATCGTGGGCTTCGTCACCGTAGAGCGCGTCGTAGGCGACGCCGAGCGGGTTGAAGCGCAGAAAGCACACCCGCGAACAGAGCTCCCAGTCGTGGATGTTCGCGGAAGGCACGCGCCAGAAACCCGGGATCCACGCGCGGACGACCTCGCCGAAGTACGCCCCCGTGGCTCGGGCGACGAGCGGGGCGAGCTCCGGCCTCTCGGCGCGGAGACCCTTGACCGTCGAAACGTAGTGATCGAGCACCGGCAGCGTCTCCGACGTGAAATCGAGCTCGAATTTCAGGGCCCGGTGCACGTAATCGAGGCAGACCGTGACGAGCTCGGCGACCGGCTCGGGCGGGGCAATGACCATGGGCGAACCATACTAGCGCCGTCCGGAAGCGCGCATTCGTGGTACGCTCGTCCCCCCTCATGCGGCTGGGCATCCTCAGCGACATCCACGCGAACTACGAAGCTCTGGCCGCCGTCGTAGAAGCCTTCAAGAGCGAGCGTATCGATCGCTACTATTGTCTCGGGGACACCGTCGGCTACGGCGGGTCACCGAACGAGTGCTCGGACATCGTCCGCCAGCTGGTCGTCGCGACCATCCTCGGAAACCACGACGCCGCCGTCGCGGGCCGCATGGACTACTCGTACTACTACGAGGCCGCGCGTCACGCGCTCGATCTCCACGCGCAGCTCCTCTCGGAGGAGAACATGCGTTGGCTGAAGAGCCTGCCCTACGAGATCCGGCTCGACGAAATCGGCGTGCAACTTTGCCACGGCTCACCCGTGCGCCTCGAAGAGTTCGAGTACATCTTCGCGCCCGAGCAAGCCCGGGAGTGCTTGCCGCTCTACGACGCGCTCGGTCACATCACGCTCATCGGGCACTCCCATTTGTGCAAGGTGTTCGCCCTCACGCCGACGACGGTGGAGGAGCTTCCTCCCATCGATTTCGACCTCGCACCGAACCGCAAGTACATCGTGAGCGTCGGCTCCGTGGGGCAGCCGCGCGACTACGACAACCGGGCGAGCTACACGGTGTACGACAGCGACAAGAAGCGCTTCGAGTTCAAGCGCATCGAGTACGACATCGAAACGGCGGCCGACAAGGTGCTGCGCGCGAAGCTCGAGCGGAACTTCGCGCATCGATTGTTCATCGGCGTCTAAGTCATCCCTCCGAGCTCCCCGTGCGTTCCGGAGGAACCGCAAAGGCGCAAAGAGCGGAGGAGACCGCTATCGGAATTCTTGGTGGGCGACCGACGGGCTCAATGACCACTCCCATGCTCGCGACGCGCCACGATGGGGAACGGAGACCTGGGGTTACCCTCCGCTAGGCCACTCCAACCCGGTAGCGCCCTCCTCCGCTCTTCGCGCCTGCGCGGTTAAATCCGATCCGCACAGGGAGACGCGTCGCTTCCCGGGCGTTCCGGAGACGCGTCGACCTCACTGTTCGATCGTCCACCCCGTGCCGTTGGCGCCGTCGTGGAGTGACACGCCGAGCGCCGCGAGCTCGGCGCGCAGCGCGTCGCCGCGCGCGAAGTCCTTGTCGGCGCGCGCTTCGGTACGCTCGGCGACCTTCTGGTCGATGTCCTCGGCCGTGAGCCCGCGCAAGCGCAAGCGACGCTCGCGCGTGCGCGCCCGGTATTCGGCGGGAGTCGACTGGAGTAGCCCGAGTTGGCTCGCTATCCGCTCGACGGCGCCGTACATCCGCGTCGCGGCGGCGCCGGCGGCGCCGGCGAACACGTCGTCCTTGCGGCGCTTGTGCGCGAGATCGGCGAGCTCGTGGCCGTGCCGGGCCATCTCACCGAGCGCGGCGAGCGCGACCGGCGTGTTGAGATCGTCGTCGAGCCCGGCCTCCGCGTCGGCGAGCGCCTTTTCGACCTGTTTCATCATCTGGACGAGCTCGGGGATGGGCCTCGCGACGACCGTGATTTCCGCCGCGGCGAGGACCGCGAGCCGTTCGACGAGCGAGAACAGATAGTCCGTACGGCGCTCGGCTTCGTCGACGCCCGGGAAGACCACGCGACCGTCGGGGAGCTTCTGGCTGTCGAAGTGGATGGGACCGCGGTAGTGAACGCCGAGCAGGAAATAGCGGAACCCCTCCGGATCGTTGCGACGCAAGAGCTCGCCGAGCGTGACGGAGTTTCCGAGCGACTTCGACATCTTCTCCTTGTCGATGTCCAAAAAACCGTTGTGAAGCCAGGTCCGCGCGAGCGGCCCGCACTCGGGGTGCGCCGATTCGCTCTGCGCGATCTCGTTCTCGTGGTGCGGAAAGATGAGATCCATGCCGCCCGTGTGCACGTCGAACGGCTGCCCGAGATAGCGCGTCGACATCGCCGAGCACTCGATGTGCCAGCCCGGCCGCCCGCGCCCCCACGGGCTCTCCCAGCCCCACTCGTCGGGGCTCGCGCCCTTCCAGAGCGCGAAATCGAGCGGATCACGCTTCTCTTCACCGAGCTCGACGCGCGCCCCGGCGACCAGGTCGTCGATGCGGCGGCGCGAAAGCTTGCCGTAGCCCGGAAAGCTCCGCACCGCGAAGTAAACGTCGCGCTTTTCGCCAGGCATGTCGACGACGTACGCGCTCCCACGCTCGACGAGCTTCGAGATGAGCTCGACGATTTCGGCGAGGTGCCCGCTCACGCGCGGTTCGTGATCCGGATCGACGCAGCCGATCGCCCGCATCTCGTTCTGGTAGACGAGCGCCATGCGGCTCGAGAGCTCGAGCGGCTCCTCGCCGTTCTTCTGGGCGCGCGCGAGGATCTTGTCGTCGACGTCCGTCACGTTGCGCACGTACGTGACCTTCTGACCGAGCCGGCGCAGACGCCGAACGAGCAGATCGGGCAGGAGCGCCGCACGCGCATGGCCGATGTGCGGCACGTCGTAGGCGGTCACGCCACAGCAGTAGACGCTCACCTCGCCCGGCCGCAGGGGCTCGAGGGGTTCGACGCGGCGAGTCAGCGTGTTGTAGAGCGAAGGAAGCGACGGCATCGGAGCACCCTTTCTAGCATCCACGCCGGAAAACGGCGTGTCGACTCAGGGAAGGCGCCGCTCGTAGGGCCGACCGGCAATGCGTTCGGGAGGGCGCCAGCCGACCCAGCGGTCACGATCGACGCGGTCGCGGCCGGCGTGGAACGGCCGAATCAAAAGCAATCCGGCGACGAACCCGCCGACATGGGCGAAGAAGGCGACGCCCCCCGCTTGCGCGGCGCCGAGCGAGCCGACACCGCTCATGACCTGCCAAGCGAACCATCCGCCGGCGACGACCCACGCGGGAAGCTCGATGAAGAACCCGATGAAGAACATCAACGGCGGTGGCACGAGAATGGTGATGGGCGCGCTCGGATGCAGCACCATGTACCCGCCCAACACGCCCGCGATGGCTCCCGACGCGCCGACCATCGGCACCTGGCTCGACGGGTCCACGCCAATCTGCGCGGCCGCCGCGCCGACCCCCGCGAGCACGTAGAAGCCGGCGTAGCGCGCGTGACCCACCGAATCTTCGACGTTGTCCCCGAAGATGTAGAGAAAGAGCATGTTGCCGGCCAGATGCCCCAGGCCGCCGTGCATGAACATGCTCGTGAGCACCGTGAACGCTTCGCCCCCCGGGTCGTTCGAAAGCCGCGAAGGCACGAGGCCGTAGCCGGGGACGAGCCACGCCTCGCCCCCGCCCAGGATCACGACGTACTGCCAAAGGAAGACTGCGACGTTCGCCGCGATGACGAGGTAGTTGACGACGGGGGTCGTGCGCGTCGGATTGCGGTCGCCGATCGGCAGCATCGGAGCCGTGGGAAGGTAGCTCGAATGGCTCCGTCTGACATATCGGCCGCCTTACTGCTAAGTTCGCGGCCAATGCGGCTCGTCGGGCTACCCGGTCTCGCACTCGTGCTCTTCACGGCTTGCGGCGGGCCCTCGTTCGACGGGCAAGTGTTTCGTAGCGGGGACGTGAGCTTCCGCGTGGGTCCGGTTCCCGAGAGCTGGCGCACGATCGAAGCGACGGGCGCGCTGCTTGCGTTTCGCGATGACGAGGCGGCGGCGACGGTGGCGCTGAACGGCCGCTGCGGCCTCGACGGCGACGACGTTCCGCTCGAAGCGCTCACGCATCACTTGTTCCTCCAGTTCACGAGGCGCGAGCTCGTGAGCCAGGAGCGCGTCGATCTCGACGGGCGTGCCGCGCTCCGAACGGAGATGCTCGCCGAGCTCGACGGCGTGAAGAAGCGCTACGTCGTTTACGTCCTCAAGAAGGACGGCTGCGTTTACGACTTCTTGTACGTGAGCCCGGAACAGGCCGGCGGCAAGGACGCGTTCGAACGCTTCGTGCGCGGCTTCGGAACACTCACATGACCACGAGCGACGCGGCTCCGGAAAGCGGACGGCCGAGTCTCCGGCCGAGCATCTGGCCGCCGCCCCCGCCGCGCGGCTTCGTCGCGCGGCTGGGCGACGCCGCGATGAACTTCCTCGAGCATCT
>DASUTR010000943.1:0-11854 GCA_036374535.1 Polyangiaceae bacterium | reverse complement strand
CTCCGTCGCGCGAGCGCGGGAGGCGTCGCGGACTACGCGGGCGTGAGCTACGAGCGGATTCGGCGAGACGAGGGCGTGTTCTGGCCATGTCCGAGCGAAGAGGGCGCCGACACTCCGCGTCTCTTCCTCGAGCGCTTCGCGACCCCCGACGGACGCGCGCGCTTCTTCGCGGTCGAGCAGCAAGATCCCGCCGAGCTTCCCGACGAAGTTTACCCATTTTACCTGACGACCGGGCGATTGCTCGCGCACTATCAGTCCGGCAATCAAACGAGGCGCGTCGCGGAGCTCGCGAAGGCCGCGCCCGATTCGTTCGTCGAAATCCACCCCGAGACTGCGGCGAGCCACGGCGTGTCGGACGGCGATCTGGTTCGAGTGGCCACGCGGCGAGGGCGCGTTACTTGCAGGGCGCGCCTGACGCGAACGATACGCCTCGACACCTTGTTCATGCCGTTTCATTTCGCCGGAGACGGACGCGCCAACACGTTGACCCACGAATCCGTCGATCCCGTTTCGAAGATCCCCGCGTTCAAGGTTTCTGCTGCTCGACTCGAGCGCGTCTCGGCCGACCCTTCGTCATCGTGACGAAACGAAGCCTCCGGCGCTCGTCCGAAGCGCGGATCAGAACGGATCGCTCGAAGGAAACGGACGAGAAACTGGGCGTCCGTAGCATGGGCTCCGATGCTCGAAACACCGAAGTTCGTTCAGGGCGTCTTCGTTTACGAGGGGCGCGGGCTTTCGGAGAGCGTGCCGCTCCGTCCGAGCGCACGATACAAGGTCTCCTTCGACAAGCGGGCGCAGCTCATCTACCTCCGCGCCGGCAACTCCGTCGATTCGATGATCTATCTCGCGCTCTACAAGGGCGAAAGACCGGTTCGCTTCTTTCCGATCGGCGCCAAGGGCGCGATTCACGTGGAGCTCGCGATCGTCGAAGACATCGACCCCGAGACCGAGCTCGAGCTTCGCGTGGGCGCACCGGAAGGCGTGAAGGGCGTCGTACTCGTCGATCTGGGCCTCTTGGAGATTTGACGCGTGGGCGCGAAGCGTAAACTCGTCGTCGTCGGCAACGGTATGGCGGGCGCGCGTACGGTCGAGGAGCTCCTCGCGCGCGGGGGAGCGGACCAGTTCGAAATTGCGATGTTCGGCGACGAGCCGTACGGCAACTACAATCGCATCCTGCTCTCCGACGTACTGAACGGCTCGCACGACGCGTCCGAGATCTTCCTGAATCCGCTGTCCTGGTACGAAGAGAACGGCATCCGTCTGCACGCCGGAATCCGCGCGCGGCACGTGCTTCGACATGCACGCAAGGTCGTCGGCGACGGGGACGTCGCCGAGGGCTACGATTTCTTGATCATCGCGACCGGCAGCGTGCCGTTCGTGCCGCCAATCGAGGGCATCGAGCTCGCGGACGGCCGCGGCAAGCCCGGCGTCTTCGTTTTTCGCATTCTGGACGACTGCCGCAACATCACGAGCTACGCGGCGGGAAAGAAGAGCGCCGTCGTGATCGGCGGCGGACTACTCGGACTAGAAGCCGCGCGCGGGCTGCAGAACTTCGAGCTCGCGGTGCACGTCGTCCAGCGCGGCGACGCGCTGATGAGCCAGCAGCTCGACGCCGGCGCCGCGGCGATCCTGCATAAGACGCTCGAAAGCCTGGGTATCCGCGTCCACCTCGGGAAGGACACGAAGCGAATCCTCGGCGACGAGCGCGTCACCGGCGTGGAATTCGCCGACGGCACGGCGATCGAGTGCGATCTCGTGGTGATTGCGGCCGGAATCAAGCCGAACGTCGAGCTCGCGGTGCGCGCGGGTCTCCGCGTCGAGCGCGGAATCGTCGTCGACAATCACCTGACGACGGAGGACCCGCGCGTCATGGCCGTCGGCGAATGCGCCCAGCACCGCGGCCAGGTCTACGGACTCGTCGCCCCGCTCTGGGAGCAGGCCAAGGTCATCGCCGATCGGCTGAGCGGCGCGAACCCCCAGGCACAGTACTTCGGTTCGAAGATCTCGACGAAGCTCAAGGTGATGGGCGTATCCGTCGCGTCCATGGGCGTGACCCAGCCGAGCGAAGAGGGCGACGAGGTCGTGCAGTTCACGGAGCCCAAGAAGGGCACGTACAAGAAGCTCATCATCCGCAACGGGCGACTCGTCGGCGGCATCCTGCTCGGCGACATCTCGAAAGCGCCCTACCTGGCGCAGGCGTACGAGCGCAGCACGCCGGTTCCCGAGGAACGCCTGACGCTGCTGTTCGACATCGGCGCTCCTTCGCAAAAAGCGAGCGTCGAGAGCATGCCGCTCGAAATGCAGGTCTGCAACTGCAACGGCGTGACCAAGGGCGCGATCTCGGCGTGCGTGAAAGCGGGCAAACGGAGCGCAAAATCGGTGATGGAGGCGACGCGCGCGGGCACGGGCTGCGGCGCGTGCAAGGGACTCGTGCTGGAGGTCGTCGAATGGGCGGCGGGCGGGAAAGCCGAGGAGGATCCGAGCGCCGATTACTACGTGCCCGGAATCCCGCTCGCAAAGCCGGCGCTCGTGAAAGCCATCGTCGAGCGCAAGCTCCGCTCCGTTTCGAGGGTGTTCGAGGAGCTCGGCACGGGCGAGGAGGACCCCGGCAGCAAACCCGGGCTCGCGTCGCTCTTGAACACGATTTGGGCCGACGAATACGAAGACGAACGCGACGCGCGCTTCATCAACGATCGCGTGCACGCGAACATCCAGAAAGACGGTACGTTCAGCGTCATTCCGCAGATCCCGGGCGGCGTGACCTCTCCGGCTCAGCTCCGGCGGATCGCCGACGTCGCGGAGAGATACCGCGTGCCGCTCGTCAAGCTGACGGGCGGCCAACGGATCGACCTCGTCGGGGTGCAGCGAGAAGACCTGCCGGCCGTCTGGCGAGACCTCGACATGCCGTCGGGCTTTGCCTACGCGAAGCGCTATCGCACCTGCAAGAGCTGCATCGGCACCGACTTCTGCCGCTTCGGCCTCGGCGACAGCATGGGGCTCGCTCAGCGCATCGAAGAGCGCTTTCAAGGCATCGACGCGCCCGCGAAGCTCAAGCTCGCGACGGCCGGCTGCCCGCGCAATTGCTCGGAAGCGATGGTGAAGGACATCGGCGCCGTCGCGGTCGAGGGCGGCCGCTTTGAGATCTACGTGGGTGGCGCCGCCGGCGCGCACGTTCGCAAGGGCGACCTCTTGTGCACGGTCGGCACCGAAAGCGACGTCTTGCGCATCGCAGGCCGGTTCCTGCAGTACTACCGCGAGGAAGCTCGCTATCTCGAACGCACCTACGGCTTCGTGGCGCGCGTGGGCATCGAGAGGATCCGAGCGGTGGTCGTGGACGACAGCGAGGGCATCGCGGAACGTCTCGACGCCGCGCTCGAGCGCACGGTCGCGGCTTACTACGACCCGTGGGAGGAGGGCCGCGCGCCCGTCGCGAGGAATCAGTTCCGGGGGGTCTTACCCGTCGTTCAGTGAGGAGTCGTCCCATGGTCGTCACGATCGATCACGTCGATGCCATACCAGTCGGTGAAGGACGCGCGTTCGCGGTCGGCGAACGGCGCATCGCCGTGTTCCGCAACCGAAAGGGCGAGCTCTTCGCGACGCAGGCGAGCTGCCCGCACCGGCAAGGCCCGCTGTTCGACGGGCTGGTCGGAGGCTCGACCGTCATCTGTCCCCTTCACGGCCTCCGCTTCGACCTCGCGACGGGCTGCTCGTCGGATTCCGAGCTGTCGCTCGAGACGTATCCGGTGCACATCGACGAGCAGGGCCGCGTGCTCGTCGAGCTCGACTCGTGAAAATCGCCGGTAGCCCGCGCTAGTGACACCCCGCGAACGTCACGGTGCCCCCGAGCTCGGGGCACTCGAGCGCGACGTTGCCTTCGACGACCCAAATGTCGTTGATGTTCGTGCTGGTTCGCTCTACGTTCGCGACGAGGCCCGCGCAGCCGTCGCCCGCGAGCACGTGATTCGGGCGTCCCCGCTCGGCGACGACGACGACACTTCCTCGCACCGGATCCCGTACGACGCGCACGACGCGTCCGGGTTCTGCCGAGGCCGTCAAGACGACGCCGCCGAATCCCTCGCGCTGCCCGGAGACGCAGTCGTCGGGCTCGAACGTCCACGAGCCGAGTGAACCGCTCGCGCGAAGCTGCCCCGAGACTTCCGTCTTCGAAACGAAATAGAACAAGCTCGACATGGCGACGATGAACGCGGGAATGAGCAGCGCGAGCGCGGCGCCCGAAGCTGCTCCGGCCGGCGCAGCGCCTTGACGAACGTCGCCGAGCTCGCCGTCGACGGCAGCGTCGGCGATCCCGAGCGCCCGCTCGAGCCGCTGTTCGATGAAGAGCGCCTGCTCGGCGGCGACGAGAGGCGCGACGAGACGCGAGGTTCCGCCCGACACGAGCTTGGCCTCGACCGCGAACGCCGCGCCGAACTTCGCGGCGTAGAGTTGCTGGATGTCCGACGTTCTTACGGACGTGTTCCGCGCGAACAGCGACGGCATGGGACCGTGGCGCACGGTCACGCCGTCGGCGCCCGCGGTCACGACGGTGCTGTTCAAGAACATCGCGGCGAGATTCACGTTCCAGCTCACGACGAAGAGCGTGCCGACGACGAGCCACGCGCTCACTCCGAGCGTCGCCCAGAGGTACGCGACGTAAGCCGCCGCGCTCGCGAACAGGAGCAACAAGAACCAGTGCTTCCGCCGCAGCCATCTCCGGCGAATGACGAGCTCCCTACCCTCGCTCATACTCATGCCGTCGGGAAGCGTCAGCGTGGCGCGCGCTCGAGGCCCGCCCGCGGGTTCGGCCGGTTTCGGTGCCGCTGCCCGCGTACGGCGCAGATCCACGAGGCGCCCGCACGCGGCGCAGCTCGCGAGCTCGCGCTGCCAGTCGATGGAAGCGGGCTCGATGACGGCCTGACAACCCTCACAGCGAACGTCGGTCATTCGAACTCACGATATCCGAACGCGGCGCGCCCGTCGCCACCCGTCACTCCACGGGCATCCGCGCCACGCGCTTTCGAGCGATACGACACTTTCGAGCGCTCGAATCGACGCCGATGGCCGAAAGACCGAAGGCATTCGCGACGGCGAGCACCGTCCCCTCGCCGCAGAACGGATCCACGACGGTCGTCGTCGAGGTCTCGTCGACCAAGAAGCGGCAAGAGAGCGCGCAGGCGCGCTCGCCGGTCGCTTTGCTCCACGACATGAAGCCGGCGTCGGCGAGCACGTCGGGCCAGGGCTTCTTGGGCGGGTCCGGCGCTTGCTTCGAGAAGCAGAGTAGATGCGAATAGGTCGCGCGCCCTCGACTCACGCTGCCGGGCGGCTCGCGGCAGACGATCTTGTGGAAGACGAGCTCTGCCCCGAGCTCCTCCGCGGCCCGCTGCACGAGGTAACCCTTGTCGACCCAAGCGCCCCGCCAGCGGATGTCGCTCTGGTAGAACATCGCGACGCCGCCGCCGGGCATCCAGCGGAGCACGGCACGCGCCGCATCGCCGAAAAACCGCCTCCACTCCTCGAAGCCGAGCTGCGGCAACTCCGCACGATCGGGCAGCGACGTGACGACGCTCATACCCGGCTCGGAGGGGTGTTGGACGAGCCACTCGAGGGCGTCGGCGCGAATGACTCGTCGCTCGGGCATGCGTCCGGAGCCCACTTTATGAGAATATCTCGCGCGAACAAGCGTTCGTTCGAGAACGGAGGCACGCGTGATTTTTCGCCAGCTCATCGATCAGCAGACCTCGACGTTCACCTACCTTCTCGCCGACGAACGCACGCGTGAAGCGCTGCTCGTCGATTGCGTCTTCGAGCAGCACCTGCGCGATCTCGCGCTCGTTCGCGAGCTCGGCCTGACTCTCAGAACGACGCTCGAGACGCACGTTCACGCCGACCACGTCACGGGCGCGTGGCTCATGAAGCAAGCCGCGGGCAGCGAGATCGCGCTCGCTCGAGCCTCGGGTGCGGCGTGCGCCGACCGCATGCTCGACGCCGGCGACGTGATTGCGCTCGGCGACGTGCGACTCGAGGTTCGCGCGACGCCCGGCCACACCGCGGCGTGTCTGAGCTTCGTGCACCCCGGGGAGCGCATGGTGTTCACCGGCGACGCGCTCCTCATCCGCGGTGCGGGGCGCACGGACTTCCAGGAGGGAGACGCCCATCGGCTCTTCGACTCGGTGCGGCGCGAGCTCTTCAGCCTGCCCGAAGACTACCTGGTCTATCCGGCGCACGACTACGTAGGCCGCTGCCAGAGCACGATCGGCGAGGAGAAGCGGCACAACCCACGCCTCGGCGATGGCGTGCGCGAAGAAGACTTCGTGGGCTACATGTCGAACCTCGGGCTGCCGCACCCGAAGAAGCTCACGCTCGCCGTGCCGGCGAATCTCGAATGCGGCCGCCCGCGGGACGCGGCGAAAGCACCCGCGCGTCCCACGTGGGGACCCGTGATTCGCACCTACGCCGGGGTCTGGCAGGTCGAACCGGATTGGGTTCACGCCCACCGGGGCGAGGTCGCCGTCGTCGACGTGCGCGAGCGCGACGAAGTCGCGGCGAGCCCCCTCGAGGGCGTTCCGGATTCTCTCGTGTTGCCGTTGAGCGAGCTCCGCGAGCGCGTCGCCGAGGTACCTCGCGACAAGCCCGTCGTGTTCGTGTGCCCGGCGGGCGCGCGCTCGGCGATCGCCGCGACCATTTTCGAAGAGGCGGGCGGCGAGCGCGTCGCGAACATGCGCGGCGGGATCCTCGAGTGGCGCGCGCTCGGTTTTCCGGCGGCGAAGCCCGAAACGGACGCCTAGGCCCCCGAGCTCCCGAAAAAGCCCTTCGCGCTCAGCCGAGCCCGACGAGCCACGCGTGGACCGGCGCCATGCGGGAAAAATGGGAAAGCGCGTAGTCGACGAAACCCGCCGTTCCGAGCTCGTCCGGGTGCACGCCTTCGAGCGTGGCGAAGAGCCCACCGTGCTTCGAGAGCGCCGCGCGGGGATGGTCGGCGGGCACACCGCGGGGCACCTTCTTGTAGCTTTCGCCGCCCACGACGTAGCCGGCCCCTCGTAGCTCGGCGACGACCGCCGCAAGCGCAGGGCCCCGCGCTTCGTGGAGCACGTGCTCGCGATAACGCGCCAGCGTTTGCTTCTGGAACTCGACCATCCCGGCCGCGAGCACCAATCTTTCGGCCGAGAGCCGCACGAAGAAGCCGGAATTGTCCCAGGCCCGGCGCCGTCCCGTCCAGAACCAGACGTCCAAGTAGTCCTTGTAGGGCGCCGCGCCGCCGCGAGGAAACTGCATGCGCCGCTCGAGCGCCTTGATCGAGCCGTTCACGCGGGGAACGGCTTGAATCTTCGGATCGAGCGCGCGCAGGCGCGGACCGAGCGCCTGCACGAATGCTTTCGCGGGTTCGATGACGGCGCTCTCGTACTCGGGCCGATGCGCTTCGAACCAAGCGCGCTCGTTGTGCCGCGAAAGCTCCGCGAGGAAGCCCGTCGTGCGCGCCGTGAATCCGACGAAAGCCATGGGGCGCTCGCGGGACCGTCAGGGGAAACCCGGGATGCGCCCCGAAAGACTCCGATCCCAGCTCGGCGGATCGCGCAGATTCTCGACGAGGAAATCGATCGCCGCGCGCACCTTGATCGATAGCTGGCGGTTCGAGGGGTACACCGCGAAAATCGCCGTCGGCTCGAACTCGTACTCCGGCAGCACGCGCACGAGCTCGCCCGACAGCAGCGCCGGACCCACCGACATCGTCGCGCCGACCGTGATGCCGTGGCCGAGCTTCGCGGTGGACGTGAGCACTTCGACGTTGTTCGTCGCGACGCGGCCCGAAACCGCGACGGTCACCGGACCATCCGGCCCGAGCAGCTTCCACTCGCGAGCCTTCGAGAAGCCCGTGAAGATGACGCACTCGTGCTCGTCGAGGTCGCTCGTGCACTTCGGTTTCCCGCGGCGCTTGAGGTAGGCCGGGGACGCCACGAGAACTCGCTTGTTCGTGCACAGGCGCCGGGCGACGAGCCGTGAATCTTCGAGAGCCCCGATGCGGATGGCAAGGTCGATGCCCTCCTCGATGAGATCGACGAAGCGGTTCGTCAGCGTGAGCTCGACGGACAACTCGGGAAAACGCGTGAGGAGCGAATCGAGCAGGGGCGCGACGTAGAGCTGCCCGAACACGATCGATGCGCTGAGCTTCAGCGTTCCGCGCGGGTGAAGCTGATTCTGTTGGACCTCCGCCTCGGCGTCGACGAGATCGGCGAGAACCTGCGAGGTGCGGGCATGAAACGTCGCGCCCGCTTCCGTCAGGCTGAATTTTCGCGTCGTCCGCTGCACGAGACGCACGCCGAGGCGTTCCTCGATGCGGGTGACGATGCGGCTCACACCCGAAGCGCTCAGACCGAGCTCCTCGGCGGCCTTCACGTAGCTCGAGTGCTTGACGACCGCGTGAAAGACGACGAGCTCCTGGGTTTCGGTCGCGGCCATCCCGGTGCGCGCCAGTGTAGCAAGGCGGGAACGGGGCTCCGAAACGCCTAGTTCCGCGAAATTACCGGGGAATTTCGGCCGCGTGGTTCGTGACCGGGCGTCACGGGAGTTTTGCGCCGAAGCCCGTTAACCCCTCCCACGCAGGCGCATACCCTCGACGCTGATGGCGCCGACGCCCGGACAGAGCCGCTCCCTCGCGACGCGGACGCACCGCGCGCTGCCGAGCCTGTACTTCTGGTGGTCGGTGTCGCGCCCGGCGCGCCTCCTTCGCAAGCTCTTCTCGGCGTTCTCCTGGCCGCGCTGATCACGACCTCTCCACGCGGAACGACGCTAAGCTCGCGCCCATGTGGACGTACCGCCGCGTGCGGCTCACCATCGCGGAAGACCCGGAGCTCGCCGCACTCTTCGAGCACGCGAAAGCGCACCTCGACGACGATCCGGGACACGATAGCGCGCATTGCCTACGCGTCGCCGTGTGGACGCTCTGCCTCTGCGACGGCGCCGTCGAACCGCGCCTCGCGATTGCCGCGGCGCTCTTGCACGACATCGTCAACGTGCCGAAGAATTCGCCCGAGCGCGCGTCGGCGAGTGAGCTCTCGGCGCGCGCGGCCGCCGAGCTCTTGCCCCGGCACGGCTTTTCGACGGAGCAAACGCAAACGGTGACGGAGGCGATCCGCACCCACAGCTTCAGCCGCGGCGAGCCGCCGACGAACGAGCTCGGGCGCTTTCTTTCCGACGCGGATCGACTCGAGGCCCTCGGCGCCATCGGCTTGTTTCGGACGATTTCGACCGGCGTTCGTATGGGGGCCCGCTACTTCGACGCGGACGATCCCTGGGCCGGGCACCGTCCCCTCGACGATCGCGCGTTCAGCGTCGATCACTTCTTCACGAAGCTCCTTCGCCTGCCGGAGACGCTCCTCACCGAGCGCGGCCGCGCCGAGGCGCGCCGCCGCGCCGCGTTCCTGCGGGCGACCCTCGACGCGCTCGCCGCCGAGCTCGCTACCGAGCCCCCGCCGGAGGATCTCCCCTCGCGCCGCTAACGCGGACGCTTCCGCGCAGCGCTCGTTGCTTTCGGCTTGCGGCGCCTGGCGGCCTGGGCCTCGTTCCAGTCCTCGTCCGTCAAGAGCGCCCGCACCTTTTCGAGCGGACCGCGCAGCGATTGGGCGTGGCCGCCGAGCGCGGCCCAGAGATCGCCCGTGGTCGCAAGGCGCTCGGCCATAGTTCGGAGCGTGAAGGTGCGCGGAGCGACACGGCCGCTCTCGAGCTCCTCCCACGTGCAGGGCGCCGAGACGGGCGCGCCCGCTTTGGGACGTACGGCGTAAACGGCGGCGAACGTCGCGCCGTAGCCGTTTCGTCCCGTATCGACGAGAATGCGACCCGCGCGGTCGGCCTTGATGAACTCTTGCGTCAGACGCTCGGGATGGCGCTGCACGAGCACGGCGCCGACGGCGCCGGCGAAGGGGTAAACCGTGTCGAAACCCGCTTTGCCGTCGAGCGGCACGACGATGTGGAAACCCTTCGACCCGGACGTCTTGAGCCAGCACCGGAGCCCGAGCTCGTCGAGCAGCGCGCGAACGGCGAGCGCCGCGGCCCGGAGCTCGTCCGCGTCGTCCCGCGAAGGATCGAGGTCGAAGACGCAGACATCGGGCTGGAACAGCTCGGGAAGCCGCGACGGCCAGACGTGGGGCGTGATGGAGTTCTGATTGGCCATCCAGAGCAGCGAGCGCACGTCGTTCGCGAGCGGGTAGTGCGACGACCCGGCCTTCTTCGGCACCTCGATGCGTTCGAGCCACGGCGGGAAGCCCTTCGAAACGTCCTTTTGGATGAACCCCTTCTGCTCGATACCCGCGGGATAGCGCTCCATGGTCACGGGCCGGCCGCGAACGTGCGGCAGCATCACGGGGGCGACCGACTCGTAGTATCGCGCGAGCTCTTGCTTCGTGATGCCGTCGGCGGGGAACAGCACCTTGTCGGGATGGGTGAGCTCGATCACGGCGTCTCTCTCGTGACGTTGCGCGCGGCCTTGTCGAAGCGCACGCCGAGCAAGCGCGGGTGCCGGAGCTTTCCGTGCGTCGTCCACTCGAGAAACGCCACCTGAACCACGACCTCGGGCCGAACCCAGTGCACCCTCGTCCGTGGCAAGCCCGTCCCCTTCGTGAACGGCGGCGCCGTGAGCTCGAGCGACGAGAGACGCGCGCGGAGCTCGAGCAAGAGCTGCGTGTCGAAGCCGGTACCGAGCTTGCCTGCGAACACGAAATCCTCGCCCTCGTAGTAGCCGACGAGCAGGGCGCCGAGTCCGACTCGCTTCCCCTGCGGCTCGGTGAAGCCGCCGACGACGAGCTCCTGAGACGCTTCGACCTTCATTTTCAGCCAGTGTCGTGAGCGGCGCGGCTCGTACGGTGAGTCCCGCCGCTTGGCGATCACGCCCTCCCACCCCTCGCGGCGAGCGCGCTCCCACGGTTCGTCCTCGAGGACCCGCGGGACGAGGTGGAGCGGAGACGCGAGCGGCAACCGCTCGAGCAGTGCCCGGCGCGCTTCGAGCGGCAGCGAGCGCACGTCGCGGCCGTCGAGCCACAGCACGTCGAAGACGTGATAGCCCGCTTCTTCCCCTGCGCGCCAAACGCCCAAGGCCTCACCGTCGAGGACGGCGTCGCTCACCGGAAGGTCCGCGACGGCCTTCACTATCGACGGATAGGCTTCGTTCTGCGGCAACCGATTGCGCGACAAGAGGCGTACGCCGGATCCGCTCTTGAAGGCGAGCAGGCGAATGCCGTCGAGCTTACGTTCGAACAGCCATTCCGGTCCGGTGAACCGCTCTTGAGTGAGCGTCGCCGCCATCGGTTCGAGCCAGTCCGGCAAAGGCGACGCCACGACCGAAGACTTTAGCGTAGGAGGCGCGAGCTCCGCCGGACCCGCAAGAAAGCCGCAAAATCCCGCCACCGGGCGCGGGGCGAGAACGCTCGGTGCGTTTGCGTCCCGCCCGCGCTGCAAACACGAATGCGAGGCGCCGTGGGAACACCTGACGTCCGCGAGCGTGTTTCGTGCGGATGTCGTGGCGAGCTCGTCACCTCGCCTTCGCAGCGTGGACTCGTGCGTACACGGACGCCCTCTTAAAGATGACTACGCCGCGCTCGAGTTGTCGGTCGTGCACGGGAATTTGCGCGCGTCCGTTAATTCCGAGAAGGAGTGTCCGTAGACCAAGGTGCGCAAAGGTGCGCGCGGGACCTTGACAGTAAACTGTCGAGTGCCTTAGGATTGAAGTGGATTCGAGAAGGTGTGCCTCGTCCGTCGATCGTCGACGCGAAGCTCGCCTTCGGGGTTGGTAACAAGAAATCCTCGGAACTCACGCAGAGGCGAACGGTCGCCTCGCGCTCGAGTTCGCACGCACGGAATTTTCGGCTCG
>DASUTR010000942.1:0-4184 GCA_036374535.1 Polyangiaceae bacterium | reverse complement strand
CCGGCCGCGACTGCAACGGGGACTGCGACGGCGAAGCGTACCTCGACACCTGCCGGCGCTGCGTCGGCGGAAACACCGGTCGTGAGCCGTCGAGCCCGAGCGCGTGCCCGACGGGTCCAGACATTCTCGTCGACGCACAGTACCTCCGCGGCACCATCGAAGAAGCCGTGGTCGACGTGCCCACGAACAGCTGCCTCGTGAACGAGCGATGCGTCACCGGCACCGGCCGCCGCCGCGTCGTGCGCTTCGGCACGCGCATCGCCAACGTCGGCAACCGCGACGTCGCGACCGGCGCGCCCGGGCCGTCGAACCCGCTCTGGACGTACGACGCGTGCCACGGTCACTACCACTTCGCGAACTACGCCGACTACGACCTCATCGACGTCCGGACCTCGACGCCGCTGCCCATCGGCACGAAAAATGGCTTCTGCATGCTCGATCTCGAGACGTGGGATCCCGAGCTAGCCGTGAACGGCTGCAGCACGTACGACTGCAACAACCAGGGCATCAGCGTCGGTTGCGCCGACGTGTACGATTCGTCGCTGCAGTGCCAGTGGGTCGATATCACGGGCATCGCGAGCGGCGAGTACGACCTCAGGGTCACCGCGAACCCCGACCGTGTCATCTCCGAGCTCGACTACGAGAACAACGTCGCGACCGTGCGTATCGCCGTCAGCGATACCGCCGTCACGCTCGTTCCGTAGCGCCAGCGCGGTAGAGGCCGTGCCCGTCGGCGTAAGCGATCACCGCCGCCGGCACGAGCGCTGCGAGCTCGCGGCGAGCGCCCGAGTCGGTCGCGCCCGCGGCGAAGAGCCGGCGCACGTGGCTCGAGGAAACCTCCGGGAGCAACGGCGGACCGAGCTCGGGACGTTCGTGGCCGCGCCGCGCGACGACGAACGGCGGAGCGAGCTCCGTGACGCGCGCATAATTGTGCCATTTCGCCGTGTCGGCGAGCGCGTCCGAGCCCATGACGAAGCGGAGCCGCCAATCGGGATGCTCCCGCGCGAGCCGTTCGAGGGTGCGCTCGGTGTAGCTCGGACGCGGCAGCGATGCTTCGATCTCGGAGACCTCGACGGCGCCGAGCCCGGCGAAGCACGCCCGGCACATGGCCGCGCGGTGCTCGAACGGCGCGAGGGACTTGTCGAACGCGTGTTCGTAGACCGGTACGACGAGGACCCGCTCGAACCCACCCGTCGCGAGCACGTAGCTCGCCGTGAACAGGTGCGCGACGTGCGGCGGGTCGAAGCTGCCCCCGAAGACCGCGACGTTCATCGCTCAATCAGCGTCCCGAACAAGGCGACGCCGCCGGCGCCGAACATCAGGTCGAACACGCCCATGAGCAGGAAGTAGTCGCCGAGCTCGCTCAGCGCGACGCCCCCGAAGAGCTCCCGGGTCGCGACGACGGCCGTGAGGAGCGTGGGCGCGAGCAGCGGAAAGAGCACGACCGCGAGCAAGAGATCGCGAGCCTGCGTCCGCACCGTCATCGAGCCGAAGAGCGTCCCCGTGGCCGCGATGCCCGGAGTGGCCACGAGCGCGATCGCGACGACGCCGGGCCCCGTGCGAATGAGATCGATCGAGAAGAACAAGGCGGCGAGCGGGATGACCACGATTTCGATGGCGAACAAGAACCCGAGCACCGACAGCGCCTTGCCGACGAACAGGGCGCTCTTGTCGATGGGCGCGACGAGCAGCCCGTCGAGCGCCGCTTCTTCGCGTTCGCGCTGCCACGAGCGGCCGAGCGCCAGGACGGTCGCGAACGCCACGGAGATCCAGATGGCGCCGGCGGCGACCAGCCGACCGGTCGTCGGGCCGCCGAACAGGGCGAGCGACACGAGAACCACGCACAGGACTGCGAAGAACCCGCTCGAGACGACGACCTCGCCGGTTCGCGCCTCGATCGCCAAATCCTTGCGGAGCACGAGCATCACCTGGGCGGCGAAGCCCGGGAGCCGGCGGGGGGAGGCCGCCTGCGCGCTCCTGTCGGCGGGGATCGCCTGCATCGGCGTATCGTAGTACTAAAGCTCACCGCCATGCCGAGCTTCCGCCTCGAGCACGACTTCGACTGCAGCGAAGAAACGTACTGGGAAAAGGTGTTTTTCGACGAGGAGTACAACCGCCGTCTCTTCTACGACGAGCTCCGGTTCCCCGAGTGGCGCGTGCTCGAGGAGAAAGACGAAGGCGCCCGGCGCATCCGCACCCTGCGCGCCCAGCCGCCCATCGAAGACCTGCCCGGGCCCCTCAAGGCCATCGTGGGCGACGGCGCCGGCTACGAGGAGCGGGGCGTCTACGAGCGCGCGACCCACCGTTACGAGGCGAAGGTCACCCCGAACCGCATGGCCGACCGCGTGACCGTGACGCTCGCGATGACCACCGAGAAGCTCGGCGACCAACGCTGCCGGCGCATCGTGACGGGCTCCGTGACCGCCAAAATTTTCATGGTCGGCGCCCTGCTCGAGCAGAAGATGGTCGCGGACCTCACGCGCTCTTACGAGAAGAGCGCCGGGTTCACGAACAAGTTCCTCGGCGAAAAAGGCTGGACCTGAAGGACGCGGCCGCGCGCGGTTCGCGCGGCGGGCTCACTCGTCCTTCTTCGTCTTCTTGGCGGCGGGCTTCTTCGCCGGCTCTTTCGAGGCGGCGGGTTTCGAAGCGCTCGGCTTCGACTTCGCTTCGGCCTTCGGCTTTTCGGTCTTGGGCTCCGACTTCTTGGCTTCCGCCTTCGGAGCGACCGCGGCGGCCGCCTTCGCCGACGGCTTCTTCACCATCGGCTTCTTTTCCTTCTTCGGCTTCTTCTCGGGTTCGCCCGCCGCGGCGCGGCGCTTGGCGGCGCGATCGAACGAGCGATGCATGTCGAGCAGCTGTCCGAGCGGACGGCTCGCGAGACGCTCCATCCACGCCTTGTCCTTCGCGCGCTGAGCGAGCTCGGCGATCGACTGCACGAGCTTGTCGCGGTTGCCGAAGCGCTTCTTCGCGTCCTCGAGCAGGTCGTGAAGGCGGATGAGCTTCTTGTTCGAGGCGCGCTTCAGCCCTTTCACGTCGTTGACACGACCGAGCCAGAGCTCCTTGGTGGCGAGCTTCTCGACGGCTGCGACGAGCTTCTCTTTGCTGTCGAAGCGTTCCTTGACCAGTGAAAGGGGCGTTGCCATGAAGGTTTCCTCTTCCGCGCGTTCGGTACGGGGGCCACGGCCCGCCGGACGACGAGCCGGGGACGCGCCTTCTAGCAGTAGGCCGAAGGCATCGCAACCGGCCTATTTCACCGCGAGCGGCTCGGGCAGGAACAGACCGTCCACGAAGCCGACCTGGTAGGCGAGCCAGACGCCGACGGCGATGCTCACGACGCCGAGCCCTCGCACGAGATGCCGGTCGAACCCGCGGAATCGCTCGGCGAGCGCGCCGAGCGGCAGCGTGATGCTCGCCGTGAGCAGGGCCATGCCGAGGATCGTCCCGAGCCCGAAGAGCACGAGGTAGGAGAGCGCCCAACCCGGCTCGCGAATCGTCGTGAGCACGAGCAGCGCGACGGCGGCCGAGCCGGCGAGCCCGTGGACGACGCCCACGATGAGCGGGCGCGCCGGCGGGACCGGGCGGGAGACGCCGTGCGCGTGGCCGGAACGCGAAAAGTTCATGACGCCGAGCACGACGAGCATCACCGCCACGAGGAGCTCGAGCGAAAGCCCGACGCGCTCCGGAATGACGAGCCCGAAAGCGACCATCGCGCCCCCCACGAGGACCACCGTGAGCGTATGTCCGACGCCCCAGAGCGTACCGAGCGACAGAGCGGCGCGAAGCGACCGCTCGCGACCCGCGAGCGCCGTCACGGCGGCCACGTGATCGACATCCGTCGCGTGACGCATCCCGAGCACGAAGCCGAGACCGAGAACCGCGAGAGGCGACATCAGGAGTCCCTCCGTAGCACGAATCCCCCGATTCGTGGCATGCGGCGCTCGGCTCCCGTCCGTGCGCGCCGGGGAGGCCGCGAAACGTTTCGGAAGCCTCGCGGCCGTGCGTTCGTAACGAGCGCCGCGAGAGACGCTAGAATCCCTACCATGAGCGAGCGCTTGGTTCGATTCGGCGTGGCCATGGAGGCGTCGCTGCTCGAAGAATTCGACAAAGTGGTCGAAGGACAGGGCACCACGCGCTCGGAGGCGTTGCGCGACCTCGCGCGCGCCGCCGTGGTGCGAGCGAACCTC
>DASUTR010000941.1:0-5865 GCA_036374535.1 Polyangiaceae bacterium | reverse complement strand
CCGCAAGCGCCTGCGTGTTCGGTAAAGCACGTCGCCTGGCGCAGGCGCAGCGGGCCGTAGGTCGAAAACGAGAACCGCTGCTCGACTCCCGCAGCGAGCGGACCAGCCGTCCCACGCAGCGTCGGGGCGAGCGTTCCTTCGATCTTGCTGTCGAGCGGCAGGCGCGCCTTCGGAACGACGCGCAGGCGTTTCGGCGTTCGCTCGTCCATGCGTTCGACACGAAACGCGAGCGTTCGGGTCTTGCCGTTTTGCTCCGCCCGGAGCACGAGCGCTCGTTCGAGCTCGGCGGCCTCGATCACGTGATTGAACGCGAGCTCGATGGGCACGTCGGGCACGTGTCCTTCGCCCTCGGGGTTCGACCCGGCGAGCGCCGGTCGCGGCGTTTCGAACGCGAAGCGATGGGGCGATCCGAGCGGCGTGCCGTCGAGCGCGCGCGTCGCCGCCGGGACTTCGACTTCGACGCGCGTGGCGCCGGGAAGCGCATCGGGTCCGGAGGGCACGAAGCGCAGCGCGCGCGAGCCCACCCAGAGAAAATGCCCTGCCAGCGCCGGCGTGAGCCGAACTGGCGGCGGCGGAACGTCCCGGTCGAGCGGTCTGAGCGGCCGGCTGAAGACGATGGTGACCTCGCTCGCGTCGGCGGCCTTCCCCTCCGGGCCCGAGAACACCACGCGAAACTCGGAATCATCCCGTTTTTCGGCGGACGGCGCCGCGGGCGCGAGCACGCCGCCGGGCGCCGTCGCTTCGGGACGCTGCCGCATGCAGGCGACCACGAGGACCACCGCCGAAAAGAACAGCCCCGAACGCCGAAACCGTCCCAACCGCAAGGAATCGAAAACCAATGAAGCCTCCGCCGGGCGAGTCAGCAACGAGCGTGCCCGCGGCGCAAGCTGTGAGCCGCGCTCCCGGAGCCGAGTTTCGCCGCGAGCCCTGGAAATTCAGCCCCGACCGGACGTGTCAGCGCCGACACGCCGGGTCGATACGGAACCACGCCCCTGCGAGCGCCGGGCCGTCAGCGCCCGTGCCAGCTCGCGCCCTGATCGTCCGAATAGAGCAGAGGAACGGTCTCGCCTGCGCGACTCGGAGCCGCGTACAGGAGAACCCGCCTGCCGATGGCGAAGAGCTCGCTCGGCACTCGCACGCCGCGAGCGCTCGACTCGCCGGAGTCGAACGCAACGGAGAACGGCGACCAGCTCGCCCCCCCGTCGCGCGACGAGGTGACCCGCACGACGCCGCCCATCGCGAGCGCGACGATCGTCGTGCCCGACACCCGAGCCACGTCGATGGGAAACGCGATGCTGCCGTTCGTGCCGGCGAACTTGGGCGCGGGCAGCGCGGCGCACGGCGCACCGAAGGCGCACTGTCGGAGCATGGTCTCTCGCCGCCCCTCGACGCGGAGAGCGGCGACGAGCGCTTGCTCGTCGCAGGCGAGCGACACCACCTCCTCGGTCGCTCGTCCGAGGGGCGTCACCCGAGGCTCGGCGCCAGGCTCGCTCGAAACGACACTCGAGCCGCCGTCGGCTCCAGCGCCGAGCGTGAACGCGCGACCACCGCTGCCCGCCGGGCAGCGTCCCGCGAAGTCCTCGACGCGCGCGGTCGAGACCGGACGGAAGGTAGCGCCGCCGTCGGTGCTCCGAAGCGCCTCGCCGTGTGCGCCGGCTCCAGCTGCTACGAGCACCGTGGTGCCCTCGACGCGCGCCGCCCGGTAGAGGGGTCGCCCCGTCGGCAGCCCGCGCGCCGCCGCGACGGCAGGCGGCGCGACGGGATGGGGCGCTTCCTTCGCTCCGAGCGAAGGCTTCACGAGCATCGCGTAGCCGCGCGTGAACGGCCACGCGGCGCGCGCGAGCTCGGCGAGTCCGCCCGCCGAAACCGCGAGCGCGCCGAGCGTGCGTTCCGACCGCTCGCTCGCGCCGTACTCGGCGAAGCTTGCCGCACGGGCGCGATGAGCGCTCTCGACCTCGGTCGAATCCGTCAGCGTGAGAGCGAGCTTCGCACAGCGCTCGAAAGGCGCCTCGGCGGGCGTGGCGGTAACGAGCCTTCGCCGTACCAAGGTCTCGAACGCACCCTGCTGGTGATCACGAAGGAGCCCCGGGCCCGTCGGGCCCGCCATGCACGCGCCGTAGTCGGCGAGAGCCGTGGCTCGGGAATGCAGCGTCCATGCCGCCGTGACGCGGGGCGAAACGAGCGAGTAGGCTCCGTACGCGAGCCCGGCGAGGAGCAAGAAACGCAACCGAAAGGGCGGCGCTCCGCTCGTCTCACTCGCCTTCGACTCGGCGGGACGTTCGGACTTCGGCGTCCGCAGAGAAATTCCGGACGCAACAGCGCGCATCGCCCGACTCTACGGAGCTCGGCCCGAGCGGCCAAAAAATGCGAACGTTTTCGGAACGATGAGCGGAGCTAGATGGCGCCCGGCCCGCCGCCGGGTCCGCCGCCTTCACGTCCGCCGCCCATGCCGCCGCGCGGCATGTCGTCCGTCCGCAGACGCTTGCGCCGGCGACGAGCTGCTTCGCTCATCTTCTTGCGGCGCTTCACCGACGGCTTCATGTAGTGCCGGCGACGCTTGAGCTCCCGCAGGATGCCCTCCGCTGCCATCTTGCGCTTGAGGTGCTTGATGGCGCGCTCGATGCCCTTGTCACCGACTTGGACTTCGAGTGGTTTACACTGAACGGGATCACTGGGGTTTGCCACGAGGCGGGCTTTTTGACATGGCTACCTCCGCTTGGCAATCCGCTTTTAGGGGTTTCCGTGGGACAATGACGAACGTGGACAAGTACCGCCCCGTCAACGTGAAGGCGCCGCACGGCGCCCGCGAGCTCTCCATCGCCTGGGAGGACGGGGAAAAGAGCTCGTATCCACATGAAATACTTAGGGGATATTGCCCTTGCGCCACGTGCCAGGGACACGCCGGTCCCATCCGCTTCGTGAGCGGCAAGGATCTCGACCTCCGGGAGCTCGAGCAAGTCGGAAACTACGCCCTCGGCCTGACGTGGGCCGATGGTCACAACTCGGGCATCTATTCGTTTCGATACCTCCGGCGCCTGGGGGAGCTCCTCGCCGAGAAGGGCGCCGACGGCGTGCGAGCGCTCGGCGAGCTGCCTAGGGTATGACCGAGCGCCGAGCCGAGCGCGTCGTCGTGGTGACGAGCTCGTACCCCGCGCACGCGGACGATCCGAGCGGTCACTTCGTGGCGGCCGAGGTTCGGTTGCTGTGCGACGCCGGCAACGACGTAGTCGTGCTCACGCCCGAGACACGCGCGAGCGGTTCTTGGTTTTGGAATCCAAAGCCGCCACACGGGTTCGAAGCGGGCCCTGCGGGCGAGCGCGTCGTGCGCCTGCCCGCCGGTGACGCCTTCGGCTGGCCCGGAGCGCTCGAGCGACTGCGTGCTCGACCGCTGCGCGCGTTCGGAGCGCTGTCGTTCGTTCGTTCGGCGCGCCGCGCCCTCGCGACGAAGGGGCCTTGGGATCGGGTCATTGCGCATTTTCTCGTTCCCTGCGCATGGCCGCTGCTCGACGCTCTCACTCCACCCGCCGCACGCTTGGAAGCCGTTGCGCACGGCTCGGACGCCCGCCTCGTCGGGCGCCTTCCGGGCCCCGTCCGGCGCCGCATCGCGCGCCTGCTCGCAGGATACGACGTGCGCTGCACGTCCGCCGAGCTCCGGAGCGAGCTCACGAGCGCGCTCGGCGACGGCGTCGGCGGGCGCATCCGCGTCGAAACGCCGCCGCTCGAGCTCGTCGCGCGTCCGAGCCGCAGCGACGCGCGACGCGCGCTCGGCATCGCCGCGGACGCGCGGCTGCTCGTCGTCGCAGGGCGACTCGTTCGCGGAAAGCGAACGGACGTGGCTCTCCGCGCCGCGCAGCTCGTGCCGAACGCGCTCGTCGTCGCCGTCGGCGACGGCCCCGAACGAGCAGCGCTCGAGCGCGAGTTTCCGCAAGCTCGTTTCGTCGGTCTCGTCGCCCGCTCGCGAGCGCTCGATTGGCTCGCCGCCGCCGACGCGCTCATCGTCGCTTCACGCGAGGAAGGCGCCCCGTCGGTGGTGCGCGAAGCGCGGGCGCTCGGCACCCCCGTCGTCGCCCTACCGTCGGGCGATCTTCGCGCCTGGCAAGCCCGCGATCCGGGACTCTTCGTCGTGCCGGTCGCGAGCCCATGACGAAGAGCGCCTTTCTCCTGCTGTTCGCGGCCGGCGCGTGCTCGACGAGTCCCCCGCCGTCCCAGGTCACGCCGCCGCCGCCCTCGGCGCACGTCGCGCCCGCGCCATCCGCGACGGCCGCGCCCCCCGCGAGCACTGCGACGCCCAAAGCTCCGAAAAGCGCCGCCGGCGCGCCCGCCCCCCGGCGCCTAGCGGGCGGCGGGCCGCGCTCGGTGTCGGGCACGAAAGGCGTCGTGACCTCCGCCGAGGAAAACGCGACGAAAGCCGGCATCGAAGTGCTCGAAGCCGGCGGCAACGCTGCGGATGCCGCGGTAGCGGTCGCTGCGACCCTCGCCGTCACGCACCCGAACGCCGGAAACCTGGGCGGAGGCGGCTTCGCCCTCGTTCGCGTGCGCGGAGGTCCGACCGCCGCGTTCGATTTCCGCGAATCGGCCCCGCGCTCGCTCACGCGCCCCGATTTCGACGCGATGATCCGCTCCGGGGCGTTCGGTCCGGGCTCGATCGGCGTGCCGGGAACTCCGGCCGGTCTCGTCGCGCTGCACGCCGCGTACGGAAAGCTCCCCTTCGCTCGGGACCTTGCGCGCGCCGTGGCGCTCGCCCGCGACGGCCACGCGCTCGGCCAGCGCCAGGCGGCGCTCCTCGCCCGAGCATGGCCCGTGATGAAGAACGATCCCTCGGCCCGCGCCATCTTCGGTCGCAAAGACAAACCGCTCGCAGCCGGAGTGCACCTCCGCCAGCCCGACCTTGCGGCGACGCTCGAGCGCCTGGCGCGCGACGGCACAGCCGGCTTCTACGCGGGGGACGTCGCCCGCGCGCTCGGAACGGCGAGCGGAGGACGCATCGCCGAGGCGGATCTCTCCGAGTACCGGAGCGAGGAGCGCGCGATCCTCGGATTTCGCTACCGGGACTTCGAAGTGCAGACGATGCCGCCCCCCTCCGCGGGCGGCCCCACGCTCGCCGGCACGCTCCGCGCGCTCGAGCACCTTTCGCCGAACGTTCGCGCGAACGGGAGCCTCGGCGACGTCCACGCCTTCCTCGAAGTATCGCGGCGCGCTCAGGCGCTCCGGCGTCTCACGATCGTCGATCCCGGGACGACCGACGGCGACGCCGCGCGCCAGCGGCTGTCGAAGCTCCTCGATCCGGAGCTCCTGCTCGCGGTTCCGCTCGACCCCGAGCACGCAACGCCTTCGGCCGCAATTCATCCGCTGTATCCGGCGGCGCTTCGCGAAACCGAGCACACGACCCATCTCTCCGTCGTGGACGCCGACGGCATGGTCGTCTCGCTCACCACGACGCTGTCGGCGTCGTTCGGTTCGCGCATCGTCGCACCCGGAACCGGCGTGCTCCTCAACAACGCCGTCGCTTCGTTCTCGAGCGTCGGTGACAACCAGCCAGCGGCGGGGCGCCGCACGACGAGCTCGATGGCGCCGACACTCGTGCTCGCCGGCGAAAATCCCGTGCTCGTGCTCGGCACTCCGGGCGGGGACACCATCCCGAGCACGATCGCCTCGCTCGTCGTCAATTTGGTCGATCGCGGCATGACTCTCGACGAGGCCGTGGACGCGCCTCGACTCCACCACGGCTTCGTTCCCGACGCCGTCCGCTACGAAACCAAATACCTGCCGCCGAAACCGATCCTCACGGGCCTCGCGAAGCTCGGCCACGTGCTCAAACCCTCGCCCATCGTTCAGGGTGACGCGAACTGTATTCTCGTCGACGGC
>DASUTR010000940.1:0-4013 GCA_036374535.1 Polyangiaceae bacterium | reverse complement strand
TCGATCGCGTCGTCGTACGCGTCGAGCTCGGCCTCGCTCCACGGGCCCGCTTCGCGCTCGTCGAGGAGGTCCTGGGCGGCTCGCTCCCGGTCCACGGCGAGGCCCGTGAAGCCGAGCCCGCCGAGCATCGCGGCGCCGCTCACGGCGAGCAGCGACACGGCCGTCATGCGCTGGGCCGTCCAGTGGAGCTCGACGGGTACTCGCACCGTCGCGCCGCGCTCGAGCTCGAGCGTCCTCTGTTCCAGGCGCCGGCCCTTTCGGGCGAACACGAGCTCGTGCGCGCCCGCCGCGAGCTCGACGCGCGCGCCCATCTGCACCCGTCCGACGTAGGAGCCGTCGACGTACAGGTCCACGGGGCCCGACGGCTCGACGATCACGAGCGCGGGCCGCTCCTCGAGCGTCACGTCGAGGGGTACGAGTGCGCCCGCGATCGCACTCACGCGTCGCTCGCTCCCGAAAAACCCGGGAGCGTTCACCGAGACGGCGTGCTCACCCGGGGCGACTTCGACGATCAGCGGCGCGGGGACAGGCCCGGCTCCGTCGAGGGACACGGTCGCTCGGGGCGCTTCCGACGTCACCATCAGGCGGGTCTTTTCGGACTCCCGGCGCGAGGGCTCGGCCCCGCCCTCGGCGTCGGGCGCGCGCGGAGCGGCGAGGGCCAGCGGTTCGAGCTGGCCAAGCGCGTCCACGGCGTCGGCGCGCCGCCCGCCGCTCGGAACCTGAGTGAGATAGAGGCGATAGAGCTCGATGGCTCGCGTGAGGTGCGTCGTCTTCCGCGACGCGAAGAATTGCCGGCGCTCGGCTTGCGCCAGCGAAAAGGCGATCGCCGGAAGCGGCGTCAGGCGGTACGCGGCCTCGAGCGCCTGAATGGCGGCAAGATAATCGCCCGCCGTGTACGCCGCGGCGCCGGCCTTGAACAGCGTCTTCGACGTCTCGACGTCCTCGGCCTTGGCCGCGCGAGGCAACGCGGCGAGCGAGACCGCGAGCCCTAGCGCGCAGAGTCGACGCTTCACGGCAAGAGCTCCGCGCGCAGCACGCGTACGCTGCCCGAGTCGGCGACGACGAGGTCCGGCACGCGGTCGCCGTTCACGTCCGCCGCGACCACGCCCGTGCCATGGCCGAGCTCTCCGACGCTGCCGGCGTCGTCGAACGCGCGCGCGGAGCCGAGGGAGCGCAGCAGGCGCACGCCGAGCTCGGAGACGTAGGCGAGAACCGTGGAACCGTCGGAAGGAGACCTGAAATGCGTGAACGCGCGCGGGCTCTCGCCGTGCAGCGCGACCGAAGCCGCATTCGTCGAGTCGAAGTGCCCGGTGCCGTCGTTCCACAACACGAAAAGCTCGCGCTCGACGAGCGCTCCGGCGAGCAGCACGATCTCGGGCGGCCCGTCGCCGTCGAGGTCGAACACGCCGAGCTGGCTTTCGAAGCAGGGTGACTCGACGAAAAGCGCACGCTGCCCGACGAGCTCGGGCTCGCCGTCCCCGCCGACGCTCGCGACGTTCACGACGCAGCGACTCGCGCTCTCGTCGGACGCGACGAACACGAGGTCGTCGAGGCCGTCGCCGTCGAGATCGCCCGCCGCCATGCGCGCCGAGAGCTGCTCGTCGCCGAGGGGACCGCCGAGCGGCCGGGTTTCCGGCGCGAGCCCCCAACCGATGCTGCGCGGCGCGTTGCGACGTGAATCGACGTCTTCGAGCAACCAGACGCGGAGGCTGCCCTCGCCGCCGTCGTTCAGGATGCCGAACGGCATGACGTCCATGCGCCCGGGGCGCAGGAACGCACCCGTGGTGAGCGCCAGGCTCGTGCAGCTTTCGAGCGAGCCGTCCTCGGCGAACGTCGTGAGCTCGATGGGCGAGGGCGGGCTGCGATCGCTCGCGCCGGCCAGGAACGCGAGCGCGCGTTGCGGCTCGCCGTCGTCGTCGTGCTCCTCGAAGATGACGACGAGGTTCGAAACCACGCTGCTCGAGCTGCCCGCGAAGCTCGCGATCTGCTCGACGTTTTCCAGGTGCACGGCAGCAACGGGCGGCTCGGGAGGCCCTACGGGACGCCCGAACGCGATGGAGATCTGCTCTTCGCTCCGGGACAGGCTGCGGAGCTCGACGAACGCGAGATCGTTCACGAGGTCGCCGTCGAGGTCCCCGACGGCGAGCCGCTCGACGGGCCTTTCGGTAGGCACGGCGAAGCGATTGACGCCGCGCGTACCGGTCCCGTTGAAAAAGTCGATATTCAGCGCGGTGTTCGACGCGCACGCGACGTCGAGCTCGCCGTCGGCGTTGAGATCGGCGAACGCGGCTTCTGTCCACGACGTGCCGAACTTCGTGTGGGTGATGGCGTACGAGATCACGCCCGTCTCGGCGTCGCGCTCTGCGAAGCCGAGACCGTCCGGAAAGACGAGCTCGGCGAGCCCGTCGTTCGTGAGGTCGCCCCCGGCGAGCGGCATGGCGAGCGTGCCTTCGTCGGGGTTCGCCGCGACGAGGACGTGCGGGCGCGCCGCGTCGAGCCCGGCTCCGTTGCCGTGCGCGAGGTACGGTCCGTCGTGAGTCCCCACCAGGAGATCGAGGTGGCCGTCGCCGTCGAAATCGGCGAGGACGAGGCCGCGATCGACGGCGGCGGGCGGTTCCAGCGGGACCGTGACGGCGCTGGACTCCTCGCTCCAGTGAACGACGCCGACGTCGTCGAGCTCGCACATCGAGTGCACCGTGAGCTCGGCTTCGTCGCGGTACGCGAGCGCCACGTCGAAGCACGGATTGTCCTCGAACAAGCGGCCCGCGACGGGCTCTGCCGCGAGCTCTTCGACGCTTCGGTGGAGCGCGTGCAGGCGTCGGAGCGTCTTGGTGTCGGGGTCGGCCACGTAGAGTGCGTTCTCGCCGTCGCGCCTGCCGAAGATCACGAACGCGGCCGAGTCCTCGATGAGCTCGTCCAGAACCACGACGGTGCGCGCTTCGTCTTCGCCGATGAAGTACGACGGGTACGCTTCCGAAATGAGCCCGCGATCGGGCTTGCCGGCGAGCACGCTCACGTTCCCGAACGAGTACGCGATGTCCGCAAGCCCGTCGCCCGAGAGGTCGGCGACAGCGGGGGAAGCGAAGAGCTTGTCCGACGTCCACGTGGCGGCGCGCTCGGCGTCGTCGTCGAAATAGTGGACGCGGACCGTGCCGAGGCCGAAGCTCAGCGAGCTCTCGAGACCGGCGATATCGTCGTTGCCGTCGCCGTCGAAGTCGCCCGCGAGCAGCGTGCTCGTATTTCCCGGAATCGCGCTGCCGGCGGGCGAATAGGCGCCCGTCGCCGGCCGGCAGATACCCGCGGACGTGCAGCCCCAGCCGGCGGGGCAGGTGCCCGCCTTCCCCGTCGCGGTCGAGCAATCGAGGCGGCATTCCCCGGGCGTTCCCGGTGGCCGGCAGGCGATGCCGTCGCGGTCGAAACCGTCGCAGTCTTCCGGCGGCTCGAGCACCTGGTTGCCGCAGACGTCGTGCTCGATCTCGGGAAGCGTCGTGCAGGCGAGGGTCGATAGACCGAACCCGAGAACCCACGCCCTCGAGCTCAAAACGGATTCTCCAGATCGCTCGACGTGTGCTTGGTGCGCTTCGGCGCACGTTTCATCTTGGCGAGCGATACCGAGATCGCCGTCGACGCCGACGGCGTGAGATGAATGGTCTTCGGTTCGTGGTTCGGCGCCGTGATGGTGAGGGCGATGGGCTCGTGTCCGTACGGAACGGATACGGGGCTCGACGCAACGCCGAGCTTTCGGTCGCCGAGCAGCACCTCGGCGCCCTCGGGCGCGCCGCTCAGCTGAACCTCGATCGAGGACGGCTTCGCGCTCGGCGGTTTTGGCGCAGGTGCTACGGCGCTTTGGTGCGCGGGTTCGGAGACGTTCGTGGCCGGCACGGATGGCGACGCCTCGAGCTTCTCGTCGCGCGCGTCCGCGCCGTCCTTCAAGAGCGAGACGCTCAGCGCCGCGCCGACACCGAGCGACACGACGATGCCCACCAAGAGCGCGAGTCCGCGCAGCCGCGAAG
>DASUTR010000939.1:0-8804 GCA_036374535.1 Polyangiaceae bacterium | reverse complement strand
CCACGCCTCGTCTTCGTACGGATGGTTCGTCGCGACCCGCCGCAAGTCGTCCATCGATTGGCGGGCGCCGTCGTAGTCTTTCGCCTCGTAGCGGGTAGTCGCCGTCTCGTAGAGCGCCTCCGGCAGGCGCTCCGAATCCTGCGGCACGAGGTAGTAATAGTAGCGGGCATCGTCGAAGCGGTATTGCTCGTGGGCGACGCGTCCGAGCCCGAGACGCGCGAGGTCGCGGACGCGGAAGAAGTCGCCGCCACCGAAGAGCGCGGCCTGCCGCGGAGTCTTCTTCGGGTCGGCGAGCTTGCAGAACAGCCGCTCGCCCTCGCGGTAGTTCTTGCGCTCGACCTCGACGACTCCCGACAGGTACGTCGCTTGCGCCCAGAACCGCGAGCGCTCCTTGACCTTCGCGTACTCGGCGAGCGCCGCCTCCGGCTTGTTCTCGAGCTCGAAAGCGCGTCCCGCGAGATAGGCGATGTCACCCCTCATTTCGTCGCTGGCCGCGGGTGGAACCTTCTCGAGGTCGCTCAAGAACACGAGGGGGCGGTCGCTCTCGAGCCCGAGATCCACGAGCGTGTGCACCGACCGGCGGTACGTCATGTCGTTCGGATCGCCCTCGAGCAGCGCCACGAGGTAGCCGCGGGCGAGCTCGTGCGCGCCCGCGCGCCCGAGCGCGTCGCCGAGCAGAAACCGCGCCGTCTTGCCCTCGGGCGACGTCGCGAACGGTTGAAAACGCGGAGATTCGACGAGGTAGACGAGGTCGCCGATCGCCTCGTCGCGCCGGCCCGCGACGAGCTTTTCCTCGGCCACGGCGAGCTCGTCGCGCAGTCGCTGCGCCGAGAGCGGCGCCGTC
This sequence comes from Polyangiaceae bacterium, assembly GCA_036374535.1. Lineage (GTDB taxonomy): Bacteria > Myxococcota_A > Polyangia > Polyangiales > Polyangiaceae > PMG-095. Next base: position 7,960 of record DASUTR010000939.1, on the reverse strand, counting down.
GGCGCGAGCCGCCGTTTCTCGAGCGCCTTTTGGTACGCGAGCATCGTTGCGCTCTGCGTGTCGGGACTTTCCGGCGGCGCCGCGGCGGGCTCCGCCGGGGGAGCTTCGGACGGGCTCGGCGTAACGGGTGGACCTTCGGACGGAGCCGACGGCTCCTCCGCGGCGTCGCCGACTTTCGCCGGGGCCGGAGCCTGCGCACGGGCGACGGTGGCGACGGTGGCGAGGAACGCGACGGACGCGAGACCGCGGCGAACGCGCGTCAATCGATCACCGTCGCGCGCAGCCGGACGTGGAGGTCGTACTCGCCGTCCTGGTCGTCGGGAAAATCTTCGGCCATGTCGGAGTCGTCTTCGATGCTGAAGCTCGTCTCGAGCCGCTTGCTCTCCGGAACGACGATGGCAAACTTCGACGTCTGAAATGTGCGGTACTCGCGACCTCTCGCGTCGTAGCGTTCGATTTCCACGCCCACCACGTGATGCCCCGAGGCCACGGCGTGCTCGTAAACGACCTGCGGCTCGCCCGAGCTGAACCGATCCGGCGCGGCGTAGACGATGCCGTCGTCGAGCGTGACCTTGAAGCTTGCGACGCGCGCGTCGTCGCCGTCGAGCTCGACCACGACGCGGAGCTTGCTCGAGAAGAGGGTGGTCGTGACGGCGGCGACGCGGCTGCGAAGCGCCGCGATGTCGGCGAGGAGTTTGTCGTATTCGACGGGCGGCGGCTTCGGTGCGTCCGTCGGAAATTCTCCGGGCGCAGGCGTCAGCGGCGAGAGCTGCGTGCCCGGCTTCTGTTCCGTCGCCTTCGGCGGCGGCGCGCCGAGGTCGTCGGCCGACGCAGCGGAATCGGCGGCCGACGCGGGCTCGGAGGGAGGGGCGTCCTTGGCCGGAGCGGCCGCCTCCTTGTCCTTCGGCGCGTCGGGTGTGGCGCTCGCGGCCGGTGCCGCGCTCGCTTTGGCGGACGGCGTGGGGGGCGGCCGCTTGAGCCCGCGCCCTTTCGCCTGCGCGAAAGCGCTCGAGCAGAGCGCAATGACCCCAATTCCCGCGAGAACGCCCGGAGGAAGCCGCGGCATAGCCCCCTCACGCTAACACGGCGCCCCCGCCGCTAGCGAGGGGCCAAAATGCCTACTTTTTGGTCTGGGCGGCGACCGCCTGGGCGGCCTTCTCGGCCGCCTCGGGATCACCGAGGTAGTAGCGAGGTTTGAGCGGCCGGAGGTTTTGGTCGAGCTCGTAGACGAGCGGAATGCCCGTCGGGATGTTGAGCTCGACGATGTCGGCATCGCTCACGCCGTCGAGGTGCTTCACGAGCGCGCGCAAGCTGTTGCCGTGCGCGGCGATGACGACGCGTTCGCCCCGGCGGATGGCAGGGGCGATGTCGCTTTCCCAGAACGGCAGAAAGCGGTTGACGGTGTCCTTGAGGCACTCGGTCTTCGGGATCTCGTGCTTCGCGAGCTTCGCGTAGCGCGGGTCCTTGCCGGGCCAGTACTCGCTCGCTTCGTCGAGAGGAGGCGGCGGAACGTCGTAGCTCCGACGCCAGATTTTGACCTTGTCCTCGCCGTGCTTCGCGACGGTCTCGGCCTTGTTCAGCCCCTGAAGACCGCCGTACATGCGCTCGTTCACGCGCCAGGTGCGAACCACCGGAATCCACATCTGGTCGAGCTCCTCGAGCACGATCCAGAGCGTCTTGATGGCGCGCTTGAGCACCGAGGTGTACGCGATGTCGAAGCGAAAACCCTCGTCGCGCAAGAGCTTCCCGGCGGCCTTCGCCTCCTGCGCGCCGAGCTCGCTGAGCGGCACGTCCACCCAGCCGGTAAAGCGGTTGTCGAGGTTCCATTGGCTTTGACCGTGGCGAAGTAAGACCAGCTTGTGCATGACCGCCCCGTCATAGATCGGGAGCGTTGGGTTGTCTCCCAAAACGTGTTTCCAAGGTGTTCACGCGTCCGCGAACGCCCCGTCACGAACGCTCGGCACGGTAATCGCTCATACGGACCGAGGTCACCATGCTCGGGAAAAGCGGACGCGCGATTCAAGGCTTGGTCTTCGCGCTCTCCGCGTTCTTCGCGGTGAGCTGCGCCACGCGTCCGCCGAGCGCCGTCGTCCCGCTCGGCGTGGGGCGAATTCCCTCGCCCGCGCCGCGGGCGCAAGCGCTCTCTGTGGTGCTCTTCACCGTCGACGGCGCGCGCTGGCAGGAAGTGTTTCACGGCGTCGACGGCTCCCCCGGCAGGGGAGGAACGGCGTCGCCGCGCTCGCGCCCCGACGCACTGATGCCGAATCTCCACCGTCTGGCGCGAGACGGCGGCCTGCTCTTCGGAGCGCCCGGGGCCGGAGGCGGCATCTTCGCGTCCGGACCCGAATTCGTCTCACTTCCGGGCTATGCCGAGATGCTCTCCGGGCGGCGGGTCAGCGGATGCGCCGACAACGGCTGCCGCGCCGCAAGCGCGCCGACGCTCGCCGACGACGTCGCGAGCGCCCCGGGCGCGCGTGTCGGCGACGTGGCCATCGTCACGTCGTGGCCCGACATCGGACGCATCGCCGCCCAGCGCGCCGAGCGCGTCGCGATGTCGACCGGCCGCAACGGGGGCCCCACGCGCGAGCTTTTCCGCGAAGATCCCGTCTCGCGCGCGCTCGTCGACGAAGGCGCGCGAAGCCGAGCGGAACCTGGCGCCGGCGACTTTCGCCCCGACCGTCTGACGGCGCAGATTGCAGTGCGCTACCTCGAGCTCGAGCGACCGCGTTTCCTCTTCGTTTCGCTGGGCGAGCCCGACGAGTACGCGCACCGGGGCGATTATGCCGGCTACCTCCGCGCCCTCCGGCGCGCCGATCTCGCGATCGGGGCGATTTCGCGGGCGCTCCACGAACACGCGCGTCAAGGTTCCCGCACCGTGCTCTTGGTGACGGCAGACCACGGCCGAGCGAGCGACTTCGTGAATCACGGGCGCAAGCACCCGGAATCGGCGCGCGTCTGGCTCATGGCTTGGGGCACCGAGGTTTCGAGCAAACCGTTCGTCCCCGCGGGTGCAAGCTACCTCGCCGATCTCGCTCCCACGCTGCGCGCGCTCTTCGGCCTGCCGGAAGATCGCCATCCGGCCGCGGGGCGACCGCTCGTCGCCGTGTTCGAAGAGCGAGCTCGATGAACGAGAAGGCTCCGCGTCGGATGCTCGCCGCGCTCACCGTCGTGGTGCTGGGCGCGCTATTCGGCTTCCGCGATCTGCCGATGGTCGACTTGCCTCAGCATGCCGCGCAAATCGCCGCGTGGCTCAACTGGGGCGATCCCGCGTATCGCACGCACGAGCTCGAGCTCAATTTTCGGACGCCCTATTTGCTCGCCTACCCGCTCGCGCGCTGGCTCGCTCCGCTGTTCGGCGTCGTCGGGGCGCTGAAGCTCGTCGTCGCGGCCGGCTTCGTCGCCCACGTCGCGGGAACCGATCGCCTCGTCCGCCGGCTCGGCCACGACCCCTGGCTCGCGCTACTCGGGGTGCCTACGGCGCTCGGCTACGCGTTTTGTTTCGGCTTCGTGAGCTTTCTCGTGGCCGTGCCGCCCGTGCTCTTCGCCGTCGCAGAAGCCGTCGGGCACTCCGAACGCCCGACGCTCCGCTCCGGGGTCGTGCTTTCCGCCTTGCTGTCGCTCACGCTGCTCGCACACGGCATCGCGCTCGCGCTCGCGATGCTCGCGGTCGGTCCCCTGCTGCTTCGCGGCGGCGGACGCTTCGTCGCTCGAACGGCACCGCTCCTGGTACCCGTCGCGCTCGGGGCGCTCTGGCTCGCGCCGGGGTCGTCGACCGAGCGGATCGGCGACACGTATTGGGCGGTGAGCTTCGAGCGGCTGCTCGAGCTCCCCGGCATGTTGGTCGGTATCGGCTCCGCGGACCGCGCGGCGTCCGCCGCGGGACTCCTGCTCTTCGCCACGGCCGGCTTTCTCGTCGGCACCCCGTCCCGGCGGCCCGAGCGCTGGCTGCCGCTCGTGCTCTCCCTGCTCGGGTACGTCGCGTTTCCGGCGCTGTTTCGCGGCGTCGGACCGCTGAGCCCTCGCTTCGTCGTGCTCGCCGTACCGGCGCTGCTCCTGGCGTTCGAGCCGCGGGCCGCGCATCCGAAAGTGCGCACGAAGCTCGCGCGGGGCGCGCTCGTCGCCGTCGCCGCGGGCTGGGTGCTCACCTGGACGCTGCGCCTGCCGGCGTACAATCGGGAAACCGCGGGCCTCCATGCTTTGGTCGAAGGGATGAAGGCGGGCATGAGCTTGCGACCGATCGTCTTCGAACGGGAGAGCCGCGCGTACCCGGGCGTCCCGGCGCTCCTGCACTTGCCGGCTTACTACCAGGTGAAGAAGGGCGGCACGCAGGGCTACTCGTTCGCGATGTATCCGATCTCCGTCGTCCGCTACCGAGCCGGAGTTCCGGCGCGTATGGGCGGCGGTCTCGAATGGCGGCCCGAGGCGTTCGATTTCGCGAGCGAGCGCGCGCGCTACGACGTCTTCGTCGTTCACAGCTCGCGCGATCGAACCCGCGAGCTCTTCGGCGAGGCGCGCGACGTCGTGCTCGCCGACAAACGCGGAAACTGGTGGGCGTACGCGCTTCCGCCGCCGACCCCGCCGGCCCTGAGCGTCAGCTCGAAAACGGAATGAACAGGCTCAGCCCGCCGAGCGCCGTGATGTCGTTCACGACCTTGTCGACGCCGAGCTGAACGCGCTGTTGCGAGTGGACGATGTCCTTCGTTTCGAGCCGCAGCGCGAGCCATTCGTTGAAGTAGAACTTCATGCCGAAACCGGCGGAGCCCGTGAGCCCCACGTCGCCGGGCTCGACGGTGGCGCCCCCGCCGAGCGCAATGTGGAAATCGAAGCGACCGATGGCCCCGCCGAGCCAGCGCACCTTGCCGTAGGCGAGCGACCAGACGAGGTGACCGAGGAAGAACTGAACGGGGTTGTCCTCGCTCTCGACGATGTCGATGAGCCCCTGCTGGCGCTCGTTGATGGCTTCGAGTAGCGCGTAGCGCTGGCGCGAGCGCAGGTACGCCGCTTCGAGCCCGAGGTCTTCGGTGAAATGGAACGTGTACGCGCCGCCGTACATGGGGGCGCCGTCGGAGATGTCGGCCGCGTACCAACCGCCGAGCGCCGAGAGCTCGTGACGCAGGGATTTCTGGATCAGGCGCGGGACGACGCCGCGATAGGCGCGCTGCCCGATGAGCTGCTGCTTCAGGGCCTCGTCGACGCACTGCGCGCCGCCGCGGGCAGGGCTCAGCGCCAGGGCAAGGCCCAAGAGCGCTGCGACGAGCAGCGCGCGCGGTCGCACGGTCACGCGTTCCCCCGGAGGGCAGGCGGAACGGCCAGCGGGCGTGGTGCGGGAGAGCAGGAGCTCAACTCGCCCTAGGTGACTATCACAGCTAGAGTCCCCGAGGAGTATTTTCCTTCATGCGTTGCCGCGCGCGGATTCTTTCAGCGCTGATGCTCGTCGCGCTGCCCCTCGAGGCGGCACCCCCCACACCTCCGGCCGCCGAGTGCACGCGCGGATCCGGCCCGGCGCTCGGAGAGATGGCATGCGAAATTGCGCGCGCTCTCGGAGAACGCGCGGAGCGCTCGCTCGTCGTCGCCCTCCGTCCGACGGGGGACGGGGCCCTCGCCCCGCGTCCGGAGCTCGGAGCTCGGCTCTCGGAGCTCGTCGCGGGAGCGCTCGGCCGTGAAGCGAGCGGCTGGCCGACTGCGGAGCCGCCCGAGCGCATCACGGCGCTGCCTTGGCGGGCGCGGCCGCTCGTGGTGCTGCACGCTCACGTCGAAGGCGAGCGCGTCCGGGTCACGGCGGATTGGTTCACGTCGTACCCGCGACTCTGGCAACGCGCACGGCGCGAAAAGCTCGGCCCCGCGGCGCACGCGGTCGCCGAGCGCGGCATCGACGGCGAGGTGCGGGCGTTCTTGCCGCGCATCCCGCTCGCCGCGAAGAACGTGCACCGCGCGACCGGCGCCGATCGCGACGTCGTCGCGCTGGCGTGCGGCGACGTGGATCGCGACGGTTCGCCGGAGATCGCGACCATCGGCCGGACGCGCATCACGCTCGGACGTCTCGCGGGAAACGTGTTCCGGCCGTTCGCCTCGCGTCCGTTCGCCGAGCTCGCGCCGATCGCGCCCGCGCCCTTTCGCGAGCCGATCGCGAGCGCGTGGGTGCCCGAGCCCGGCGTGCTCGAGGTCGGCACGACCGATCGCGCCCGAGCGCTGCGCCTCGACGGCAAGCTCGCGAAGGTGCGCGAGCTCGACGCTCGGCTACCGTGGCCTGGCGGCGGAGGGCTCGAGACGGCGGAGCTCGGCGACGCCATCGACGCCGTCGCGGGCGCGACGCTCGTCACGCGCGCAGGCGAGATCCGGCGCGTTCGCGCGGAGCGCCGGCCCGACGGCACCGTCAAGCTGAGCGACGGCAAGCGCTCCGCCGAGCTCGAGCGCCTCGGCGCGCAGCTCGCCGTAGGCGACCTCGACGGAGACGGCGAGCCGGAGCTCGTCGCCAGCCTCGACACGCTCGACGCCGCGAGTGACGCCCTCGTCGTGTACTCGTGGAACGACGGCCGAAAACCCGTCGAACGGCTGCGCATTCCGGCGCCGGGCGGCGTGCGCGCGCTCGCGGTGTGCAAAGCGCGCGCGACGCAGATGGCCCCGATCGCGGCTGCGGTCGGCGACGCACTCTGGGTCGTCGAATGAGGCCCGTCGGGCGGCGCGCGTTCGTCGGGTTCTCGCTTTCGAGCGGCGTCGCCGCGGCGCTCGGGCGAACGCCGACGGGCGGCACGTTGCGCTTGAGCGTGCCGTTCCGCATCGCCGAGCTCGATCCGCACGTACTCGACGAACCGCTCGCGGCCCTCTTCGCTCCCGCCGTCGCCGATCCGCTGTTCGCTCTCGACGCGGCCGGGCGCGCGTACCCGACGCTCGCGGCCGCGCTTCCGGAGCCGACACCGGATCGAGCGCGGGTGCGCGTCGTGCTTCGGCCGGGGCTCGTCAGCGCCGCCGGCAAGCGACTCGACGCGAAAGACGTGATCTTTTCGCTCGAGCGCGCGCGCGGAAGCGGAGGCGTCGCCGTGCTCGCCGAGCTCGGAAAACCGGCGCGCGACCCGAAAGACCCGCTCGCGGTGTTCGTCGCGTCGAGCGACCCCGCCCGAGTCGCCGCGGCGCTCGCGAGCCCGCTCACCGCGATCGTGCCGCGGGGCTTCTCCTCGCTCGTACCGGACGGGACCGGGGCGTTCCGCGCGACGCTCGCGCGGGGGGAGCTCGTGCTCGTGCGCAATCCCAACGCGGCGCGCGGTGCCGCCTTCCTCGAGCGTGTCGAGGTCCGCGCGGCGCGCGATCTCGCGGACGCCCTGAGGGCGTTCGAGTCCGGCCTCGCCGACCTCGGTTGGCTCGGAAGCGGCTTGCATCGCCCGCGTGCCGGCGCCGTCCCCTTCGAAGGTCCCGAGCTCGGCTGGGTCGTGCTGCGAACCGGGCGCGACGCCGGCGCCTGGGGCGCCCCGGGCATCGCGGAGCAACTGCTCGCGCGCGTGCAGGGTGAACGGCTGCGGCCCCTGGGGCTCGTCCCCGAAGCGCGGAAGGGAGCGCCCGGGGCCGCCTGGGGCGGTGGACGCGCGGAGCTCGTGGTCACCGCCGACGCGCCGCACCTGGTCGAGATAGCCGAAGCGCTCGCTCCGCTGCTCGCCGCAGACCCGCATGCCATCCGCGTGCGCCGAACTCCACCGAGCGAGCTCGTCGCGCGTCGCGCCGACGGGCGCTTCCAGCTCATGCTCGACTTCGTGCGCAGCGCGGGCCCGCCGGGGCGGAGCACGCTGCTCGCGCTCCTGGCCGCCACGAACCCCGAGCTCGCAGCGCGCCCACCGGAGCTCACGTCCTACGCGCCGAGCGACATCGCGCGCGGCTATGCGCTCGGCATCGTGGGCGCGCTGCGCGTCGGCGGGGCGCGCCTGCCCGAGTGGCGCGGCCTGGAAAGCTGGCAGCTCGGCGCCGTGTACCG
>DASUTR010000938.1:0-8436 GCA_036374535.1 Polyangiaceae bacterium | reverse complement strand
CGATGCTCGGGGGGCATCGACTCTTCGCGGGGAATCATCTCGGCTTCATTGCCGGCGGCGGGATTCGCGGCGATGCGCTGAGCGAGGCGGGCGAGGTCTTGCCACATCGAGGCGAGCTGCGGCTCTGAAATGCCGAGGTAGCGGGCCGAATCGCTCTCCGCCGCCTGCTTCAGAGCGGCGGCCGCGTCCGGCGCGCGCAGGAGGTAGCTCAAGTTGTCCGCGAGACGGAGCGCTTGCACCGTCGCGGCCGTAGCAGGATCGGCCTGGTAAGCGCGGCCGACGGAGTGGTGCCAGGCGACGACGCGCGGCACCGGGTCCGGAATCTTCCAGCTCTTCAAGACGTGCGCGCCAAGCACGGCATGATCGAAACCGTAGCGCTCGCGTTCGAACAGGTGAAGCGTGTCGGCCTGATCGCCGGCGAGCTCGACGAGCTCGAGGTACGACTCGCCCTCGGCGTCGAGGAGCATGAGCTTGCCGATGTCGTGCAAGAAGCCGCAGGTGAATAGCTCGTCGGGGTGGAGGTCCACGTGCACGGCGAGATAGCGCGAGAGGGCGCCGACGATCGCGGCGTGCGTCAGCAGCTGGCGTACGACGGGCCGATCGCCGTCGAAGAGATCGAGAACGGCTGCCGTGGTCGCGAGCTGGTGCAGCCGGCGCATGCCGACGAGGGCCGCGGCGTGACGCACCGACGTGCAGCGGACGCGCAGCGCGTAGCCTGCGGAGTTCACGAGGCGGAGCAAGCGCATCGAGAGACCGGGATCGCTCTCGAGCACGGCGACGACCTGCTGGATCTTCGTGTTCGGGCTGCGCGTGAGCTCTTCGAGACGTTTGGCGGCGGCGGGGAACGGCTTCGCTCCGAGGACGCGCGCCGCGACGGCGGCCATGCTCTCGGCGGCGCGCTCCTCGAGCTCCGCGTCCTCACCCGGAGTTCCGAACCAAAGATCTTCGTCGAGCTCGATCATGACCGCTTACCCTCCGACGGCTTCGTTCTGCGCCGGGCGCGCGGGCGTGAGGAACGCTTCGCGGGTCGTGAAACGCGTGCCTTCCAGGATGACCTGCGCTCCGGTCCACTTCGCGGCATCGACGATGATGGGCGCCGCGAGGTTCACGGTCGAGGCCGTGCCGGGGTTCGCGCAGAGGACGACGAGCGCCGTCATGTCGTCGGGCGAGCCGTCCAACCCGGCGCGCTTCGCGGCGTCGGAGAGCGGAACGTCGGGGTATACCGGCGAAAATTCGTGCGCGCCGACGACGGGCAGCGCGAGCGACGCGGTCTTGGTCGACTGAAGCCAGGCGATCGACGCGGAGTGCCCGTGATGAACGAGCACGAACTCGCGCTCTTCCGGGAAGCCGATCAATCCCGAGGGAAAGCCGATGATTCTCTCGGCGTCGATGTCCAAAGTTCCGAAACGGGTGCTCTCGATTCTCATGGGGAAACTCCTCTGGTGCTGAAAAGGTCGTGATTCGCAGTGAAAGCTCTAGACGGCGGTAGGCCGGCGTCGCGCACCGTTCTTCGCAAGCCGCGGCAGGTTCGGTCGCTCGACGAGGGCGCGGATGTGCTGAACGGCCTCGCTGTGAAGCTGGCAAGCACGCGACTCGGTGACGCCGAGCACGGCGCCGATGTCCTTCAGCGTGCACTCTTCCTGGTAGTGCAGAGCGAGCACGAGCTGCAGGCGTTCGGGAAGCTGCTCGATGGCCTCGGTGACGCGGGCCGCAAGGTTGCGCTTCATGACGTTCGCCTCGGGCGACGGCTCTCCGGAGCTCGCGTCGACCATGTCGATGTCGAGTCGCGCGAAGCCGGCCTCGCCGATTTCGCGCAAGAGGTCGCGGTAAGCGTCGAGCGTGACGCCGAGAGCGCCGGCGACTTCGTCCTCCTCGGGAACGCGGCCGAGGGATTGCGCGAGATCGCCGATGGCCTGGCTGATGCGCCGCGACGCGGTCCGGAGCTTGCGCGTCAGCGGATCGAGCGTGCGCAGGTAGTCGAGGATGGCGCCGCGCACGCGATACGACGCGTACGCCTCGAAGTCCGAGTCCGACATGCCGGGTGGGCAGCGCTTCAGAGACTCGGAAAGACCTACCCAACCCGCCGAAATGATGTCGTCGACGGCGATGTTCGAGGGCAGCGACCGCGCGAGCTTCATCGCGATGCGCCGCACGAGCGGAAGGTACGTCTCCGCATTGGCGGCGCGGCGCGGCGCGGCGCCCGGTGCATCGGGGTTCGCGAGCTCGCGCCGGGGATCCGAAGCCATCACGAGGCGACCTCGTCCGCGAACACGCGATCGAGCACGGTCTCGAGGCCGGCGTCCTGAATGTCCTCGGGAACCCGGGGGCCCGCGCACAGATAAGCGAGCGGCGTGTCCGTCGGCAGACAGGCGTGCAAGACGCCGCCGACGTTCGACGCCTCGTCGAGCTTGGTCACGACGACCGCGGTCGGCCGCGGCGCGCGGTAAGTGCGAACCATGCGATCGACGTCGCCGCCTCGGAGCCATGCCGGGACGACAAGGAGCGTGTGGGCTTCGAAGTTCCCGCCGAGTTCGAGCGACGCCGCGAGGTTTTGCGTCAGCGACTCGCCGTTCGGAACTTGACCCTCGGTATCGACGAGGACGATCTCGGAGTCGATGGTGCGGAGAGCGTGGGTGAGGCTCGCTGCGTCGCGCGCCGCGAAGAACGGCATACCGATGAGCCGCGCGTACCGTTGCCACTGTTCCACGGCGCCGACGCGGAAGCCGTCGAGGCTCACGACGCCCACGCTGCGTCCGAGATCGAGCTGCGCCTTGACGGCGAGCTTCGCGAGCGTCGTCGTCTTACCGGCTCCCGTCGGCCCGACGCAGGCGATGAGCTGGCGGCCGGGACGCGCGATGAGGCCGGGCGCGACGCGCAGCCGCTCGCCCACCCGGCGGCGGAGCCAGGTGCTCGCGGTCTGGCCCTTCTTGCGCGAGCGCGGCGCGTTCGCCGCGAGCTCGGAGGCGAGCTGTCCCTCGATCCCCGCCATCTGCAGGCGGCCAAGGGCGTGCGTGCGCGGCGAGCAGGCGGCTTCGAGCGCACGTACCGCTGCGCGCAAGGCGGCGACCTCGCGCCCGAGCTCGATCGTCGATTCGTGCTCGGTCTGGGCCGCGGTCCGCGCTGGAGCGGCCGGGCGCGCCGGAGCGACCGGGCGCGGCGGAGTCTCGGTCGCGCCGCTCGGTCGCGATGTGAGCCGCGGCGGGTTCTGGGGCGCGGCGGCGCGGGCCGGGCCGCGAGCGGCCTCGATGACGACGTGGCCGGGAGCGAACGTGCCGGTGCTGCGCACGTGCCGAGTCGAGCCGATGACGGCGTCGGGACCGAGCACGGCGCGAACGCGCGAGAGCGCCTCGTTCACGTCTGCTCCACGAAAATTCTGGTAGTGCACGTCTGGGTTCTCCGGATCAGGCTGCTTCGCTCGGCGCGAGCGAGATGGTGTCGAAGGGTCGGAGCTGCACGTCGGGCTCGATCTCGCGGAACGAGATCACGGCGAGCTCGGGGCAACGGCGCTCGGCGAAGGCGCGGAGGTAGCGGCGCACGTCGGGGCTGGCGATGACGCAGGGCGAGCGGCCGTTTCGCACCATGCGCGCGACGGCGGCTTCCAGCCCCACGCCGAGCTGGCGCGCGTGCTCGGGGTTCAGCGCGCCGCCCGTTCCCGCAGCGATCTCGCGTAGAGAACGGCGGAACATGTCCTCGACGGCGGCGTCGAGCACGAGACCCGAGAGCACGCCGTCGGAGCCCGTGTGCTGCGCGCTGATCTGGCGCGACAGCCGCTGGCGGCAGAGCTCGGTGAGCTGCTCGGTGTCGCGCGTGCTCGGCCCGAACTCGACGAGTGCTTCGAGAATCGTCCAAAGGTCTCGGATCGAGACGTTTTCGCGGAGCAGATTGCGCAGCACCTTCAGCACATCGGTATGCGAGAGCAAGTTCGGTACCAGGTCCTCGACGAGCTTCGGCGTGCTCTTCGAGAACACCTCGAACAGGTGCTGGAGCTCGGCGCGGCCGAGAATACGGTACGCGTGAGAGCGCGCGATTTCGCCGAGATGCGTCGCCACGATCGTCGTGTGATCGACGACGGTCGAGCCCAGGGCCTCCGCGAGCTCTCGGTCACGGGGATGAATCCAGCGCGCCGGGGTGCCGAACGCTGGATCTTTGACGGCCTCACCGTCAATCGGCGCAGCAGTGCCCGTCGGATCCATGGCGAGCAGCCGCCCCGCCCGGGTGGTGCCCTTGGCGATCTCGCTGCCGAGCAAGAGGATGCGGTAGGCGCCCGGCGCGAGCTCGAGGTTGTCGCGGATGTGGACCGGGGGAATGACGGTGCCGAGATCGGTGGCGATCTGCTTTCGGAGCGCGCCGATGCGATCGACGAGCGTCCCGCCGAGTGCGGGGTCGACGACCTGGACGAGCTCGTAGCCCACCTCGAGCGCGAGCACGTCGAGCGGGAGCGCCGCGTCGATGTCCTCGGGGGAGCCCGGCCGGACCGGCGGCGTCGTCGGCTCGGCCTGGACGGGCGCGGGCGCTTCAGCCTTGTCCTGGCGCGCGAGCCAGACGAGGCCGCCCGCGATGGCGAGAAACGGAAGCGCCGGCATACCCGGCAGGAGAGCGAACAGCGCGAGCACGCCCGCCGTCGCGATGACCGCACGCTTGCTCCCGAGAAGCTGCGTGCGGAAGGCCTTGCCGATCTCGTCGCCCGTCGCCGAGCGCGTGACGACGACGCCCGCCGCGGTGGAGATGAGGAGCGCGGGGATCTGCGAGACGAGCGCGTCGCCGACGGAAAGGATGGAGAACGTTTCCGCGGCGTTTTCGAGCGTCATTCCGCGCGAAAGCCCGATCATGAGCCCGCCGATGAGGTTGATGGCCGTGATGAGGATGCCGGCGATGGCGTCGCCCTTCACGAACTTGCTCGCGCCGTCCATCGCTCCGAAAAAGTCGGCCTCGCGCTCGACCGCTTTACGTCGTTCGCGCGCCACGTCGGCTCCGATGATGCCCGCGTTGAGGTCGGCGTCGATCGCCATCTGTTTGCCCGGCATACCGTCGAGGGCGAACCGGGCCGCGACCTCGGCGACGCGCCCCGCGCCCTTCGTGATCACGACGAAGTTGATGACGACGAGAATCAGAAAGACCACCAGGCCGACGACGATGTTCCCCTCGACGACGAACTTGCCGAAGGTTTCGACCACGTGGCCCGCGGCTCCGTGCCCCTCGTGTCCCTTCAAGAGGATTAGCCGCGTCGTCGCGACGTTCAAGCTCAGCCGGAGCAGCGTCGCGATCAGGATGACCACCGGAAACGAGCTGAATTCGAGGGCCTGCTGCATGAACAGGCCGATCAGGAAGACGCCGATCGAGACGGCGAGGCTGATCGCCAAAAATCCGTCGATGAGCACCCGCGGCAGCGGGAGCACCATCATCAGCACGATGAAAACGATGGCGAGCGGTACGACGAACTCGGAACCGCTCGTCTTCGGCTTCGAGACGGATGTCACGCCGGCAGGGACTGCCAGAAGCGTGCCACGCGAAATCGCCCGAAGAGCCGCGTGTAGGTGAGAGGGGTGTCAGGCGCTTGACGGTCGCCGGCCCGCGCTCGCTTCGAAATTGACGCCGCGGTTCGGCGCACCGTCACGTTCGGCTTCGGTCGTTCGTCTACGGGGCAGGAGAACGACCATGTTGAAGAAAGTCGCCTACGCGAGCGTGTTCGTGAGAAATCAGGACGAGGCTCTGGCCTTCTATACGCAGGTCCTCGGCTTCGAAAAAGTCGTGGACAACCCAACCCCGAACGGACCCCGGTTCCTGACCGTGGGCGTTGCGGGGCAGGACTTTCAGCTCGTGCTGTGGCCGGGGACGCCGGGGCAGGGCGCGCCGGTCTTCGGCCGCGTGTCCGCCGCGTACACCGTCGAAGTCAGCGATTGCCGGAGAACATTCGAAACGCTGAAGTCGCGGGGCGTTCCATTCGAGACCGACGTGCTCGAGTACCCTTGGGGCTCCGTCGCGGTGTTCCGCGATCCGGACGGCAACGTGCTGCAGTTGCGACAGGGGCGGTAGCGCGACCCAACGGGCGCGCGGGCGCGCGGCTACATCGAAAGCCGCGCGCTGAACGCACCGCTCGTGCCGGACGCGTGTCCGCCGGCGGCGACGGCGGCGTCGAGCGCGAGCAGCACCGCGCGGCTCACGGCGAAGGAGACGCGCGGCACGAGCGTGAGCTGAGGCGTGCTGGTTCGATTCGCCAGGTAAACGGGTTCGATGACGGGCCAGGCGAGGGTGCTCCCGAGCGTCAGCCCGAGCCAGCTCCACGGCCAAGCCGTCGCGTAAAGCTCCGCGTTCGGTACGAATCCGACCGCGGACGTCGCAGCGCCGTTCGGAACCGTGTCGTCCGAAAGGCGCACGAGGAACGGGAGCTCGAAGCTCGAGCCGACGTCGAACTGGTCGAGCGGGAGACTCAGCGAACCGCTCGCCGCCAGCGGCAAGGTGTTCGGCGTGAAGATTTCGGGGTTCGTCCTACCTTCGAGCGCATCGCCGATCGCCAGGGCTCGGCGGTCGAGCTGTTCGTAGACCTCGCCGCGCTCGGCTGCGACGGGTATCCCGAAGCTCAGCGACAGTGCGCCGTGGATCGCGGAACCGAACGCGCTCCACAGATCGGAGCGAGACAGCGTCGCGAACAGGATCGGATTGCCGAAGACGCCGGCCGCGCGGTACGAGCCCGCCGGCTGCTCGACGCCGGCGAAGACGTACGCGGCGTGCGCGCCAGCCGAGACGTCGCTTGCGACGCAGGCGGCGACGCCGAAGCGAACGAGTCGCGCTTGTCCGGCTCCGCTGCGCGCCTCGGTCAACGTTTCGCTCGGGTAGGGCGCTTCCACGACGCCCGCGCGGAGGCTCGTCCACACCGAAACGGCGCGGGCGGGGTCGCTCGCGTCTGCCGGCTGGTGAACGGCTTCGGTCTTTCCGGGATCCGCCGCGTCCGCACGTGCGGTCTCGGCGCACGTCGCGAACGCGAGCACGAGGGACGAAAACGCGCGTCGCTTCATCGCGCCTCGAGCCCCCGAATCCAATCGGAAAGCAGCCGAACCCCCCGGTGATCCACACGTTCCGTGGCGAGCGGCGGCATTTGACGGAACATGCCGCGCGTCGACACGAGCTCGATCAACCGGCTGTCGTCGGGGTTACCGGGCTCGACGGCCTCGCCGCGGGCGGTCCGGTACGCCGGTGTTTGCTCGAGGCTCGCGAGCCGGTGGACGTCCAACCAGAGGTCGAGATCGCTCTTCGGATCGAAGCACGGGGAATCGCCGGCGGGTGGACGGTTCTGGTTGTGGCAGTGGCCGCAATTGGCGTGGAGATAGCCGAGCGCCTCGCGTTCCGTGGCGTCGCCGGGGACCGCGTAGGTCTCGCCACGGGGGTGGGAGAGCAGGCCCTCGGCTTCGAGCTCGGCGAGGCCGGTACCGTCCGCGCCGGCGGCGTCGCCCGCAAGCTGCAACGCCGAAAAGCCGAGGACGAACGAGCGCCGCCCGCCGTGACACGCGGCGCATTCACCCGCGGCCGGGACGTCGAGCTCTGTGCCGCGAGCGTTCACGGCCCCTTCTGGGACGACACTCGCGTCGCTTTCGTCTTCGTTCCAAAGGTACGAGAGGGTCAGCCAATCGTGCTCGCCCGGACCGAGCTTTTCGAGCAGCCGGGTCTCCACCGGTTTTCCTTCCGAGCGAAACTCTTTCCAGAGCTTGGTTCCCACGGGGAACCACCAGTCGTTCATCGCGCGCGTGTCGATCACCTCCCCGGCAGGCAAGGCGATCCAACGCTGCTTGCTCGCCCCGTCGCTCCACAATTCGAAAGTGGGTCGAAACGGGCGAACCCCCGGCGCGAGCGTGCGCGTGCGGATGTCCGAGAAAAGACCGGTCGTGGAGAGCCGAGCCGGGGCCCTCTCGATGCGCTTCGCGGGCGAGGGCTCGCAGTAGTGAAAGGTTTCGCACCCTTGGCTCAGCGTGGCGAGCCCGAGTGCGAGCGCACCGATGGCGCGCGCTCGCTTTTTTTCGGTCATGGCGTCCTCGTGGGCTCCGGACGGGGGCCGGTACGAAGACGAGCGGCCGGCCCTGAACGTGACAGGGGGGAGGTGTCACGTTTCGACGGGCTGCCTCGTCGACGTCAAAATGCGGGACTTTGACCCCTCCGAGCGAAAACGACGCGAAAACGACCTCGAGGCACGGCCGTGAGCGGCGATGAGTTCGAGAAACACCGCGCTTTCCTCATGGGGATCGCGTACCGGATGCTCTCGTCGTCGGCGGAGGCCGAAGATGCGGTTCAAGATGCGTGGCTTCGCTATCGCTCGGCCGACACCGCTTCGATCCTGGACGTGCGCGCCTGGCTTGCGACCACGATCGCGCGACTCTGCATCGATCGGCTGAGGTCGGCGCGAGCGCGCCGGGAAGCGTACCCGGGCGTCTGGCTGCCGGAACCCGT
>DASUTR010000937.1:0-10284 GCA_036374535.1 Polyangiaceae bacterium | reverse complement strand
CGAGCAGCTCGAGATCTACCGCGAGCAATACTGGCTCCGTCACACGGGGTCACTCGTCGAGGATTTTCCGGGACTCGGGGGCATCCTCGCGCAAAGCGACTGGGAGCGACTCGTCGAGGAGTACCTGGTCGCCCACCCGCCAACGACGTTCTCGCTCCGCGACCTCGGCGAACAGTTGCCCGACTTCGCGAGCACGCGCGCGTGGCTGCCGAACCGAGAGCTCGCCGTAGACATGGCCCGCCTCGAATGGGCGCACGTGGATGTCTTCGACGCGCCCGAACCGGCCCCGCTCGACCCGGAGAAGCTCCGCGCCGTTCCCGAAGACGCGTGGGAGCGGGTCCGGCTCGTGCCGAACCCCTGCCTGCGGCTTTTGCGGGCCACCTATGCGGTGGTCGCCCTGCGCGAGCGCCTGCTCGCCCAGGAGCACACGAAAAACACGCTAGAAGAGCCCATTTTGCTGCCGGAGCCCGAGCCCCACCACTACGCCGTGTGCCGGCGCAAGCTCGTGATCGAGCACGACGAGCTCGAGCCTCGTGCCTTTGCGCTCTTATCGAAGCTTTATCGCGGGGTACCCCTCGGCGAGGCGTGCGAAGCGACGGCGAGCGAGCTCTCCGTCGACCCGGACGTCGTCGCGCGCGAGCTCGAGACCTGGTTTGCGACGTTCACGGCACGCGGGTACGTGGTGGACCTCGTGCTGTGAAGCCGAATTCGCACGGCACGCTCCTTGCCTAGAAGCGGAGAGCTTGCTACCGAAGGGAGGTGGGCGTCCCGTCGGAGTGGCTCGACCAGGCGTGCCGCGATCGAGGCGTCGCGTTGATGGGCGTGTTGAACGTGACCCCGGATTCGTTCTTCGACGGCGGGCGCTACGTGGAGGCGGAAGCGGCGCGACAGCGCGTCGATCGGCTGCTCGCCGAGGGCGCCGCCATCATCGACATCGGAGCCGAGTCGTCGCGTCCCGGAGCGACGCCGGTGCCGCCCGACCGGCAGCTCGAGCGCGTCGAACCGGCGCTCAAGTACGCCGTGTCGCGCGGAGCCATGGTTTCCATCGACACGACGAGCCCGGAGGTGGCCGACGAAGCGCTGCGCCTCGGCGCGCGATTCGTGAACGACGTGTCGTGCCTTTCGGACGCGGCGCTCGCGGCAACGGCGGCTCGCCACGGCGCCACGCTCGTGCTCATGCACTCGCGCGGGGCGCTCGGTGCGATGAAAAGCTATTCCGACTATCCCGACGGCGGGTACGCGGACGTCGTCGACGACGTCCGCGCCGAGTGGCGGGCTGCGCGCGACCGCGCGGCGGCGGAAGGCCTCGCTCCCCGCGACGTCTGGCTCGATCCCGGCATCGGCTTCGCGAAGAACGCGCGGCAGTCGTTCGAGCTGCTCGGCCGCCTCGAGGAGCTCACGGGCGAAGGCGTGCCCGTCGTGGTCGGGCCCAGCCGAAAGTCGTTCATTTCGGCGGTCGACGGCGCCGTAGCGGACGAACGGCTCGGTGGCACCATCGCGGCGTGCCTGCTCGCCGCCGAGCGAGGCGCGCGCGTGCTGCGCGTGCACGACGTGAAGGCAGTGGGACAGGCGCTCGGCGTCGTACGTCGCGCGCGCGACGCCGCCGCTCGGGAGTCCCCATGATTGAGGCGATTGGAGCGTTCTTCGCGAATCGGCCGCCCCTGCACCTGCTCAGGGACGCGCTCGACGTCTTCATCGTCTACTACGTCATCTATCGCGCGTTGCTCGTGCTCCGCGGTACGCGCGCGATGCAGGTCGGCGCCGGCTTCGCGATCCTGTTCGTCCTTTACCTGATCGCGCAAGCGCTCGAGCTCGTGACCGTGCTCTCGATCATGGGGGCGCTCATCTCGAGCATGATTCTCATCATCGTGGTCGTTTTCCAGAGCGACATCCGCCGCGGCTTGCAGCGAGTCGGAAGCCGCGCCTGGTTCTCGTTCGCGAAGACGCAAGAATCGAAGGTCATCGACGAGGTGGTCGAGGCGGCGACCGAACTCGCGCGCCACCGCATCGGTGCGCTCATCACGTTCGAGCAGGACGCGAATCTCGACGAATTCGTCGGGGTCCACAAGGGGCACGTGATCGACGCGCAGGTGACGAGCGAGCTCCTCGTGTCGCTGTTCATTCCCGAGGGCGTGAACAAGCTCCACGACGGCTCCGTCATCATCCGGAACTTCCGCATCGCGAAGGCCGGCGTCTTCTTCCCCATGCCCGAAGGCCGCGTCATGGACGACAGCTTCGGCTCGCGCCACCGCGCCGCCCTCGGAATCACGGAAGAAACCGACGCCGTCGTCGTCATCGTCAGCGAAGAGCGCGGCACCATCAGCTTCTGCTTCAACGGCAACATCGCGACGAGCCTCGACGGACCGAAGCTCCACGCGATGCTCGAGGCAATCTTCAGCCCGAAGGTGCGCAAGACGACGCCGCGCAAGGGCAAGGTCCTGCGGGAATCGACGCCGCCACCCCCGAGCATTCGACCCCCCGAACCGCTCGAGCCCGTGGGCGAAACGCCGCGCCCGCGCGTGAGTCTCGTTGCCGACGAGCACCCTCAGAGCCGGCGCTTGCGGCCCGACAGCGACCCGCCCCCTCCGCTGCGGGCCGCGCCCGTGAGCACGCCGCCGCCACCCGGCGTCGCGGGCACGGCCATCGGAGAGCTCTCGAAGGACCTCACGAAGACGCCGCTGCCCGTCGGTGGCGAGCGCGACCGACCGAAACGAGGTGACTCGTGAGCTCCGGGCGGCTGACGCGAGTCGTCGATTTCCTGCGCGACGCCTTCACCGCGAACCTCGGCTTGAAGGCGCTCTCCCTCGCCTTCGCCCTCGGTCTGTTCGCATACCTCCAGAAGCAGGAAGATCTGCAGTCGCGCACCGTCGCCGTCGGACTCTCGCTGTTCCGTCCGACCGAGGAGTCGCCGCGCGAGCTCATGACGCAACTTCCGGCGACCATTCACGTGACGCTGCGCGGCCCGGCTCGCGTCATCGATCGCTTGATCCAATCGGGCATGCAGCCGCTCACCATCGACCTGAGGAGCGGCGAGCGCGAAAGCATCGCCTTCGAAGAGCGAATGTTCTCGCTGCCTCCCGAAGCGCGCATCACGCTCATCGATCCGCCGAGCCTCGAGCTCGAGTGGGAGGACGTGATCACGCGACAGATCCCCGTCCAAGCGTCGATCACGGGACAACCGGCCGAGGGTTACGTCGTCAAGGGCGGTCCCGAGGTCGAGCCGAAGCACATCACGGCGCGCGGCCCGGTCAGCGTGGTCGAAGTGCTGCAGTTCGCTCGCTTGGCGGCGTTCGACGTCTCGGGGCTGAGCGAGGGCGCGCACAAGCGACGGCTGTCGATCGACGCGCCGCCGACGCGCGTGCGCTTTCTCGGGCCGGCTGCAGCGACCGTCACCGTCACCGTCGCTCGGCGCGTGAGCGAGCGCGTCTTCGCCGAGCGTCCCGTCGAGGTCATCGGACCCGCCACCGCCATGGTCGTTCCGCGCCTCGTCGCCGTGACCGTCATCGGTCCGCCCGAGGTCGTCCAGGCGCTGAAGCCCGAGCAGGTAGTGCCGCGCGCCGACCTCTCGAAGATCGACCTCAAAGAGCAGCGCCATGGCTCGAGCACCGCGACCGTCAGCGTCGAGCTCGGCGGCGCCGAGGCGAAGGTTCAGCCGCCCAGCGTCACGGTGAAGTGGTAGCGCGTTCCGTCTTCTTCGCTGCCGCGTAAGCGTCGCCGGGCGTCGATGCGCCCGACTCGACGTCGCGGTCGGCGCGCGCCCCGAGCTCCGCCGCGCGGGCGCCTGGGACTGGCACGCCGCTCGCTAAGAGGCGCACCAGAAGAAACCGGCCATGACGTTCGGAAGCCGAATTCAAGCCTCTTTCGTGCTGCTCTTCGCGGTCGGTCTCGGCTCCTGCCATCGCGAAGGAAGCGCCGCGACCCGGACGAGTGTCCCCGTCGAGATCACCACCGCGGACACTCGTCCGAACGCGGCCGCGACACGTCGTTCGGCCTCGCTCGAGCGCGGCGCTCACCATCACTCCCGCCGGATGAACTTCCACCCATCAGAAAGGATACGAGCATCATGAGAACCACCGCCTTCGGAACCGCCTTCACTCTCCTCCTCGCGACCTCGCTCGCTCACGGCGAAGACGATCGACCGAGCGACGACGGCGCGCGCGTCGCGCCGAAGAACGCGCTCGAGCTCACGCTCGGCAACGGCTTCAGTCAAGGGTTCGGCTCACCCGACTCGCGAACGAACACGTTGGCCGATCTGACGCGCGGCGGCCTGTCCACGCAGCTCGGCATCAGCCTGCGCGTGAGTCCCGAGTGGGCGTTCGGTACGTACGGCGAAGGCGCGCGCTACTTCGCGGCCGCCGGGATGCCCGACGGAACGGTCGGCTACGGGGCGGCGTTCGGCGTGCAGGCCATGTGGTTTGCGGCGCCATACTCGCAGATCAATCCCTGGCTCGGACTCGGCACGGGCTTTCGCGGCTATTGGGTCGATCTGCCGAAGGGCCACGAGTCGCTCCACGGCTACGATCTCGTGCGCTTGCGTCTCGGCGCCGATTACAGGCTCGGACCCTCGACGAGCGTCGGGCCCATGCTGGGCGCGACCCTCACGCTCTTCGACACGCATCGTGACGCCGAAACGAACGACGTCCGCTCGACGAAGGATCCGGAAGTGACGGCGTTCCTGTTCGCGGGCTTCCAGGGACGCTTCGAAATCGGCGGGCAGCGAGTTCGCGAACCGGGCAGCCGGATCGCGCGGCGATAGCCTGCCTACAGCACGTGCACTTCGAGCCGGGCGCGGGCGTTCTGATAGAAGCCCGCGAGCGCCGCCTGCAGGCGAGTCGCGACGTACCAGCGGCGGAGCGCCGGCAGGATCGTCTCGAAGGGCGCGTCGCGATACGGCGTCCGCTCGCTCCGATAGAGCAAGCGGAGCTCGGCGTCGCTCGGCGCGAGCATCGGCGCCACCATGCGATCGAGGTAAAGGCTCGCGCGAGCTTGCCGAAGGTAGAGACTCACGAGCTCGCGCTCACTGATGCCTTCGAGGCGGGCCGCCTCGAGGAGCGCCGCGCGGCCTCCGGTTCGCTCCTCCATGCGGCGCGACGCGGCCTCCGCCTGCACGCGCAATGCGGCGCTCGAAGGCTCGGGATCGATGCGCAGACTCGCGAGCAACGTCTCGGCGATGTGACGCTCGAGCGCCGCGGACACGTGCCGTTCGCGGTACGCGCCGCCTTGGCGATCCGGATCGGCAAGCGCCTCGACGCGCGCCTCGAACGAAAGCACGCGCGCGAGAACGAAGCGCGGCGCGCGCGGGCCGCCTAGTTCGGGCGCCGTGAACCGCACGACGACGCGATCCACTTCGACGGATTCCGCGGCGAGCGGGGCGGCGAACAGCAGGCACGCGAGACCCGCGAGGAGCGCTCGAACGCTGCCGCTCACGAACGGCTTACCTCGCAGCCGTACGCTGCTGCGACGACGGTGGTTCGACGTCGCTCGCGGGACCGTCACCCGACGCTTTGTCGACGGGCTCCTCGGCGGCGTGCGGCGACGACTCGGGCCGCGCCGCAAAACCTCGCGCCGCGCGCCGTGCCTTCACGAACTCGGCGAACGCGATGACTTTTTCGAGATCGCGGCTGCCGAGGCCTTCGACCACCTCACGCAGCTGTTGGCGCAAGGCTTCGACGCCCTTGCGACGCGACAACGCTTCCGGCGCGATGCCCGTGCTCGAGCGCGGCGACGATGCGTCTTGCGTGAACGTGGGCCGCGGTACCGCCTGCAGCGCGTGGGCCGCGAGCCATGCTTCCATGAACACGCGAAGCCGCTCGCTGCGGAACGCGAACCAGCGCTCGCGCTCCGCCGTAAAACCGATGAGCACGTCCTTGAAGCGCCGAAACGCTCCCTTGCCGTCGATGGCTTGGGAAAGCTGTCCGCGCAGGCCGGTGTCGTCGACCATGGGAATGAAGCGCTCCATCCAGCGGTACTGCTCGCGCGAGCTCACGGGCTCGATCCGCAGATACGCCGCGTCGGAAGCGATACGAGCGTGCATTTCCGGGTCGGCAATTCCATCGACCACACGCAGCACCTCGCCCGAGACGAGGTGAAGGTAGCTGTGCACCTCGGGAGCGTTGTTTTCGAAGGCGTCTTCGAGTGATTCCCAGTCGATGGGAACGTCCCGCACCGGAAGATTACTGCCCCGGCCCTGGTCCGACTCGGTCATCTAATCACGCTTTCAGAGCTCGCACCGGACCGTGCAGGGCCGGTATCGAGGAATACGCTTAGTTTAGGTCCAAGTCCCAGCACCGTCCAGGGGTCAGCTGCTCGAAATTCGTAGTGTTTTCCGAAAGCTTTTGTGCCTCGGTCTCGTCGCCGATGGGACAGTGTTCGACTCGTTTTCTTGGTTTCAGGACGGCTTCCCTCATGAACGCGCGCAGCGAGTGGCGTGTTCCCGGCGGTAGCGAGCACTTTCGGCGCTGTTTCACCCCTGTTCGGTTCAAAGCTCGCGTCGCGGCGGACGGCGCGCGCCCGCGGCGGCACCGTCGCGAAAAACGCCGGCCGACTCCTTCCCGCGTCGTGCCGCCGCGTTCGTGGGCTCGACCTCCGTCGGCCGCTCGACCGAGAGATGTCGCTTCTTCGAGCAAGCGAGCGACGCCGCCGTGGGGCCGTGAACGCGGCGTGCGAGCGATCGCTCATTGCGATCGTCTCCGCACCCGCCGACACGGCGCTCACCCGAAGTGCGAGCGCTGCGACCTCGCGCGCGAGGTGGGCGCGAGTAGTACCTCGTGCACCTGCCGCTCGCCCGAATGGCGGGAAAAAGTGGAAACGGTCGCGCGACCGAGCATGAGCCCGTCACGTTCGCTTTCCGGTCGTTGTCGCGAGTTCTTTGGCCAAATCTTCGCGCGACCCGGGTCTCTTGTGCCTCCCTGGCAGCAAGGGTAGCCTTTTTCGGCCCATGGCTCGCGTCTTGCTCGTGTCTCCGGAAGGCCAGCAGGTAGTAGAGCTCCGCGACTTCAATTCACTCGGCCGGCACCCGAGCAACACCATTCAGCTCCTCGACAAGATCGTGTCGAAGGAGCACTGCGTGATCGAACGCCGCGCGGCGAGCTACGTCTTGCGCGATCTCGGCAGCTTGAACGGCACGTACGTCAACGGAGAGCGCGTCAACGGAGAGCGCGAGCTCAAGCACGGTGACGATCTGGCGCTCGGCGGAACTCGCGGACGTTACGACGACGGCTCCGGGCGGCCGCTACCCCCCTTACCGCCGCAGCAATTCACGCAACCCGTGCCGCAGGTTCCCGCGGGCTGGCCCGGTCCGCCGCCGAGCACGAGCCAACAGGGGCAGGGGCACTACCCCGGTTTCGGACCGGGGCTTTCGCCTCCGAGTGCGGGTTTTTCGCCCGTGCCGGGCACCCCGGCTCCGCCGGGCTCGCACGCCCCGAGCCCCACGGCGACCGCGACGCGCGTCGACGTGAACGACCGCGCGCGCCAGATCGGCACGCAAATCGCCGCCACGCAGAAGGGCTTTCTCCCCTTCGATCAGATCCAGTCGAGTCCTGCGCAGCTCGCGCAAGACTACGAACGGCTGCGCCTCACGCACGAGCTCTCGCGCGAAATCGCGCTCGAACGCGACCTGCCGAAGCTCCTCACGAAGATCCTCCTCACGATTTTCAAGTTCGTTCGAGCGGACCGCGGCGTCATCTTCCTCATGGACACGAAGGGGGAGCTCGTGCCGAGCGCGAGCCAGCGCCGGGACGGCACCGACGCGCCGATTCAGGTCTCCTCCACGATCATGAGTCACGTGATCAAGGAACGAGCAACCGTGCTCACCCACGACGCCGCGATGGATTTCGCCGCGTCCAAGGGCAAGAGCATGATCTTGAACCGCATCGGCTCGGCCATCGTCGCGCCGCTCCTGCACAACAACGAGATCCTCGGCGTGCTGTGGCTCGACAGCGAGACGCTCGCTCAGTTCCAGCCGAGGGATCTCGAGATGGTGACCGCCATCGCGGCGCAAGCCGCGATGTTCATCGAGATCACCATTCTCGGTAAGAAGATCGAGCAAGAGATCGTCAACCGCGAGCGCTTCAGCCGCCTGCTCTCCCCGAACGTCGCGAAGCGCGTTCTGTCGGGGGATCTCGAGATCAAGAAGGGCGGGCAGCTCGTCGAAGAATGCACGGTATTCAACTCCGACATTCGCGGCTTCACGCGCATGAGCGACGGCGCCCACCCTGCCGGTATCGTCGACATGTTGAACGAGTACTTCGAGCTCATGGTCGAAACCGTGTTCAAGTACGAAGGGACGCTCGACAAGTTCATGGGTGACGGCATCATGGCGCTGTGGGGCGCGCCGGTGCTCCACCCGGACGACGCGCTCCGCAGCGTGTTGTGCGGTCTCGAACAGATGGACGTGCTCGCGAAGTTCAATCGAAAGCGCGTGGAGCAGAACCAACCAGGCCTCGCCATCGGCATCGGCATCCACAGCGGCCCCGTGGTCGCCGGCTACATCGGCAGCTCGAAGGCGCTCTCGTACACCGTGATCGGCGACGTCGCGAACACGAGCGCGCGGCTCTGCGGCATCGCGACGCCGGGACAGCTCCTCATCAGCGAGGGGACGCTCGCGAAACTCAAGAACAAGGTCGAAGTGGAGGAGCTTCCGCCCGCCGCGCTCAAGGGCAAGGAAAAGCCGTTTCGCATCTTCGACGTGAAGCGCCTCGCGCCGAGTATTCAGGTCCCCGCGAGCGTCAGCGGCGGTTAGTCGACATTCGCGTCGCGAGCGCGACCAGCGCTCCGGCCGCCAATACGGCGCCGAGCGCCGCGAACTGGCTCGGCTCGCACTGCACGCCGAAAGCGATGCTCACGGCGAAGGCGAGGGCGCCGAGCAGCTTTTTCCGCAGCGAATCGCCCATTCGGACGAGCGCCGCCGCCGTCGCGAAGTACTGGCACAGCACCGCGAGCACCGCGAAGTCCACGAGCCTGCCGAAGTCGAGCGCGAAGGTGAGCGCCAGCGCGACGGACGCGGTCGCGACGATGGCCGCCACGGGCGTCTCGAAGCGCGCGTGGTAGCGAGCGAAGATCGCCGGCACGAGGCGCTCGTCGCCGAGCGCCTGGAGATAGCGCGGAGTCGAGAACGCGGTCCCGGCGTTGAACCCGAGCATCGAGATCAAACCGCCCGCGCCGAGCAGCGCGGCGCCTCCGGCGCCGAGGAAGCTCCGCGCCGCGTCCGGCAGGGGCGCGCTCGTCGAGCGCCCGCCGACGCCCACGAACACGACCTGCACGAGGACGTAGAGCAGCGTCGTCACGAGGATCGACGCGATGACCGCGCGTGGGACGGCGCGACGGGGCTCTTTCACCTCGCCGGCGGGGACGCCCACGACTTCGAACCCCTGGTAGGCGAACATCGTCATGAGCGCGAGCGCCGGAAGCTCCGCGAGCCCGGCGGCGGGCGGCGCGTCGAACGCCGCAGAATTCACGCTGAAAAGGCCCACGATGACGAACAAGACGAGCGGCACGAGCTTGCCGAGCGTGAGCGCGACCGCGACGCGTGCGCCCGGTTTCACGCCGACGACGTTGAGCGCGGCGAGCCCGACGACGATCGTCGCCGTCACGCCGCTCGCGGCCGCGCCGAAGGCGAGCGAGGGCGCGAACACGCCGAGGTAACGCGGCACCCCGCTCGCGACGGCCGCCCACGAAACCACCGACGTGACCCACGCCGACCAGCCGACGACGAACGACGCTGCCCTGCCGAAGGCAAGCTCGGCGTAGCGCACGGGTCCACCCGTGCGCTCCTCGATGGCACCGAGCGCCGCGAACGTGAGCGCGAGAGGGAGGCAAAGTGCCCCAGTCACGATCCACGCGACGATGGACCCCGATCCAAGACTCGCCGAAAGTTTTCCTGGGAAGAGATAAATGCCGCTGCCGACGATCGCGTTAACGCCGATGCACGTGATGTCGAAGGTCGTGAGCACGCGACGCACGCTCGCGAATCTACTTTCATCGCGCCGCGTCAAACAGCATTCGCACAATGTAGGGAAAAAACGCGACATATGACGCGATCGTGACGGGCAACTTGCGACGGTACTGCCAATACTCTGCGCTTCGAATCCGTCGACTCCCCCTCACCCGGAAGGTTCAACGATGAGATTGTTCTCGATGCTCCGCGTCGGGCTCAGCACGGCCCTATTTGCAGCTCCGCTCGCGGGTTGCGGCGCTCCTCTAGAAGCGACGGGCGAGCTGTCACAGCCGCTCACCGTGTATCAAGTAGGTCCCGGCAAGCCGTACGCGAATCTACAAGCGGTCGCG
>DASUTR010000936.1:0-14482 GCA_036374535.1 Polyangiaceae bacterium | reverse complement strand
GCCTGCCGGCGAGGCGCATGCTCACGCCGCGCGGCAAAGACACACGATCTGGAAGGCGAGGAGCTCCGGCCAGAGCGAGCAGACCCGGGCTTCGACGGGCTCGACCCAGCGTTCGTACGCCCGAAACGCCTCGGATTCGCCGAGCGCGAGGTGCTCACCCGAGTCGACCTTCGACTCGAACGGCAGCCTCAAGAGCGGCGCGGCCGACTGCACGAGCGACGGCGTCGAGCTCTCGTCCGTGACGCTGCGCCCCGCCCGCTCGAGCAGCTCTCGCACGCTGCGTCGCGTGAAGAAGCGCAAGTGCGTGCGATCGTAGAGACCGGACCACGAGTACGAAAACGACCCCGCGAGCGTGCGCAGCCGGTTGTACCAGACGGCGTAGTTCGGGACCGAGATGATCCAAGCTGCGACGCGCGTCCCGGGATGCTCGTTCAATCGCCTCAAGAGAGCGAGCGGATCGGCGATGTGCTCGATGACGTCCGAAAGCAGCACCGCGTCGAAGCGCCGATCTTGCCCGGCGTCGAGCCAGCGTTCGAGCGTCCCCTCGAAGACTTCATCCGCGACGGCGCGCGCGAGACGCGCGCCCTCGGCGCTCGGCTCGATGCCGACGATGGTCGCTTCCGGCGCGAGCTCTCGAATGGCGCGCGCGTTCGCACCCGCTCCGCAGCCGATGTCGAGCACGGCGGGCGCAGGGCGCTCGGAGAGCACGTGCTCTCGAAAGAGCTCGAGCAGCGCGCGGTTCGAGCGCTCGACGTACGAGTAGCGGCGCGCTTCGAAGTCGAGGGGGTACGGTTTTCGTCCGCCGGGAGCCACGGTGAACGACGACTTTTCGCCAAAGCGCGCGCCGTGGCAAGCCGAAGGCGGTGCGAGGCCCCTCTGATGCTAGCTTCGAGCCTCGGCGATGCTCACTTCGCTCGAACCGGGAATCATTCTCGACCGCGACGGAACGCTCATCGATCTCGTCAGGGACGAAGAAAGCGGAGCCATCCTCACGGCCTTTCACCCGTCGCACGTGCGGTTCTTGCCGGGTGTGCTCGACGGGCTCGCGGCGCTCCGCGACGCCGGATTTCGGTTGTGCATCGCGACCAACCAGCCGGGCCCGGCCAAGGGACAATATTCCGCAGCCGCCGTCGAGCGCACGAACGCGGCGCTCGTCGGCGAGCTCGACCGGGCCGGCATCGCCATCGCGACCGTCGAGGTTTGCCTGCACCACCCGACCGGCGGACAGAACGGCGATCCGAGCCTCGTCGGCCCTTGCACGTGTCGCAAACCCCGGCCCGGCATGCTCGTGAACGCGATGACCCGAGCGTCCCTCGATCCCGCGCGCACGTGGATGGTCGGCGACTCGCGCGCCGATCTCGAGGCCGGCCGAGCCGCGGGCGTACGCGTCGGGCTCGTCTACTCTCTCGAGCGCTGCGAGCTTTGCCCGCTGCGGGGCGGTCCGCCCGAGCGGCCCGACGTGACGGGCGGCACGTTCGACGCGGTCGTGCGGGGAATCCTCGCAGCGCCGGCGTCGAGCGCTCACTGAGACGGCGGCCGAGCGGGGCGCCGCAGGTAGATGTCGAAATCCTCGACCGTCGCGACGGGCTCGTAGTGCTCCTGGACGAGCGTCTCGAGCTCGCGAAAATTCGGGAGCTCGCCCTTCGAGTCGAGATGGTTGCCGGTGACCACGGGAAACACGTCGTTTCGTTGCACCACGATCGCCGCGGGCGGTCGCGCGCGGAGATCGGCGAGCAGATCCGTGCGCGCCCGCGCGCGTTCCCATTTCGTGCGCTGCGGCACGTCGTAGATGAAGCGTGAAGACGGCGGGCGCTCGGCGAGCCAGTAGATGACCGGCTCGAAACCCCAGACGAAAACGTGCGCGCCCGGCCGGGTCCGCGCGCGAAGCTCGCGCGCGACGGCTCGGTCGGCCGCGAGGTTGTAGTCGGCGACGTAACCGAGCTCCTCGTCGAGCTTCTCGCGGCGCTCGTACGGCGCCATGCGGAAGAGGTAGCGGTAGCGCATCTCCGAGCGCTCCCAAAAGTCCTGTGGCAAATCGCCGACGGCTTGTCGCATGGCGATGCAGACACAGACGAACGCCGCGAACGCGAGCGCCCCGCCGAGTCCGCCCGCGAGGCAACGCCGCCAGAGCTTGTAGAGCCCGAGCCCGGCGACGAACATCACGAGCGGCAGGGTCGCGCCGTAGTGATACTGGAAAAACTTTCCCTGCATCGCGATGCCCGTCACGTGCAGCGCGATGACGCCGAGCACGAGGAACAACCCCTCGCGCTCGCGGTGATGCATGGGCGAGATGGTGATCGCCGCCAAGATGCCGGCGGTGCCGAGCGCCGAGAACTTGAAGAAGGCCTCGAGGAACGCGTGATAGAACATCTCGGGGGCGTGGCGACCCTCCCAACCGAGCGCCGTGTAACCGGGCGTGAAGTCGCGCAGCGTCCAGACGAGCGCGTCCCAGCCGCCCCGCGCCGCGAACCACAGCGCACACGAAGCGATCGGAAGCACGGCACCGACGCCGACGGCGAGCACGGCGATCGCGCTCGCGCGCCAGGATTCGGCGCGCTGGCGCTCGCGCGTGGAGAGGTACGCGGCGCACACGAGCGCGCCGCCCCCGAGCGGCGGCTTCAGCAGCGCGGCCGCGCCGAACGCAGCGCCGACGAGCAGAAAACGCCCCAGGCGTCGCTTGCGGTGCCCCTCACCCGTCGCGAGCACGAGGCCCACGAACGTGAGGATGCCGCCGAACGTCTCGGGTTGCCCGGTATGCCAGAAGTCGAGCTCGGCATGCACGATCGCCGCGACGGCTCCGCCGAGATAGCCGACGGTGCGGTTGCCGAAAAACGTCTGGGCGAGCCGCCCCATGCAGAACACGACTCCGACGAGCGCGCCCACCTCGAGCAGCCGCGGGGCGAGCATCGTCGTGCCGAAGAGCCCCTGAGCGAGCGCGTAAACGAAGAAGATGCCGGGCGGCTTGAAATCCCAGAGGTCTCGATACGGGACCTTGCCTTCGAGCATGCCCGCGCCGACGAGCGCGTAGATGCCCTGATCGCGGCCGAACGAGAACACGAGGATTTGCAGTGCCGCGAGCACGATGACGGTCCACGACGCGGCGCGGAGCCAAACATCGGGATCGCGCACGTGGAGGCGCGGCACGACGTCGACGGCCGGGGGAAGCGAGGCGGGCGGTAGCGATCCCGAGCCGGAATCCGACATGCGGGCCGCCACGCTACCACTCTCGCCCGGCAAAGTGCCGAAAGCGCGCCCCGCTCGCCAGTTTCGTGACGCGCGCTAAATTTCGGCATGGCCCGAAACGAGCGGCGCTTCGAGCTCGAAGACGGTGCGGAGCTCGTGGTCGTGACGGGCTTCCTTTCGGCTCCCGAGAGGGCGGCGCTGCTCGACGAATCGCAGAGCTATCCGTGGGAGCAGAAGCCCGTGATGGGCGTGCCGACGCTGCGCAAAAATGCGTGGTTCGCCGACGATCCGAGCGCGATTTACGAGTACAGCGGCCAGCGCTGGCTCCCGGTTCCCCTGACGCCGCGCCAAACGGAGCTTCGCGATCGCCTCGAACGGTTCCTCGACGAGCGTTTGGACGCCGTGCTCGCGGGGTACTACCCGCACGGCGGCGCGGGGGTCGGCTACCACGCCGACGACGAGCCCATTCTCGGACCGAACCCGACGATCGCGTCGCTCAGCATCGGTGCCCGGCGCGTCTTCCAAGTCGCTCGAACGTCACGAGCTCGCCTGATCGTCGCCGAGCTCGAGCTCCCCCTCGACGACGGCGATCTGCTCGTCATGCGCAAGAGCTTTCAACGCTGCTATCGGCACGCGCTCAAGAAAGAATCGAAAAGCATCGGCCCGCGCTTGAACCTTTCGTACCGCAAGCTCGTGGCGAGCGGCGGCGCCGTTCAGCAGAATCCTGCTTCGCGCGCGTGAACCTCGAGCTGCGGGCGCAGCTTGCGCTTGGTGCGCGTCTCGAGCTGGCGTGCTCGCTCGCGAGACACGCCGAGCCGCCGCCCGATCTCGGCGAGGGAGGGCTGCTCGTCCGCTTCGGCGAGCAGCCGGCTTTCGGCGATGAAGCGTTCGCGTTCGTCGAGCGTCGCGAACGCGCGCTCGAGCGTCTCGCGAAGACCCCGGGAGAGCTCGAGATTCGCGAGCGTCTCCTCGTGGCTCGGGTCGGGCGACATCAGGCGATCGACGAGCGGAGCGGCACCCTCGGCGACGCTCGCGTCGATGGACACGTCGCGTGCGTCGAGCCGTCGCACCATGCCGCGCACCGTGTCGACGGCGAGCCCGAGCGAGCTCGCGAGCAGAGCGTCCGCCTGTTCGCCCTCGCCGACGAGGTTCAGGATGCGCGTCCGCTCGCGACGGAGCTTGAAGAAGAGCTTCGTGCGCAAGACCCCGGAGCCCGCGCCCACCATGCTGAACGAGCCGATCACGTGATTGAGCACGTGCGCTCGCACCCAGAACGCCGCGTACGTCATGAAGCGCGTGCCGCGACTCGGGTCGAACTTGGACAAGGCGTGGACGAGCGCGAGATTGCCCTCCGCGACGAGCTCATCGAGGGGTACGCCGTACCGCTGGTACTTGAATGCGATGGCGGCGACCGCCCGCAGGTTCGCGAGGAGGAGGAGCCGGCGGGCCGCAACGTCGCCGTGTCTCTGCCAGCGGTCGAACAGGGCGAGCTCCTCGTCCCGATCCAGCCGGCGTGCGTTACGGACGTGCTTCAAGTAGCGCTCCAATCCCGTATGAGCGGCTGGGAGCTCCAAGCTTCGAATTTCGAGCATGCTCCCCACCCCTTGCGGCTCGACAGTCTCATTTTCCGGTTCCGTGCCAATGGGTTGGAAAAAGGTCATCGGCTTCTTGGGGTTCGTTCCCGGTTCCATCGGTTTCGTTTCCTGGGCCATCGAAGTGACGACGATCGATGCCAGCCCTTTTCGACAAGGGCCGGGGACTTTCGTACGCGAAGGCATTCATCACTACAAGTTATGGATAGTTATGTTATTCATCACCTGTCTGAATGTTTGACGGGACCCGCCTCTCTCCGCAGCTCGCGAACCTCGACCTGAACCTGTTCCTCGTGCTGCACACCGTGCTTTCCGAGGGCAGCGTGACGCGCGCCGCCCGAAAGCTGTCGGTCACCCAGTCCGCCGTCTCGAACGCGCTCGCCAAATTGCGCGAACGGCTCGGCGACCCTCTGTTCGTTCGCCACGGGCGCGGTCTCGTTCCCACACCGCGCGCCGAAGAGCTCGTCCCCGTCTTGCGCCGTGTGATGAGCGAGCTCGAAGCCGCGGTCGACGGCGCCGAATTCTGCGCGGAGACGACCACGCGCCGTTTCACGCTCTGCTGGAGCGACGCGCAAACGACCGCGCACCTTTCGACGCTCGTGCCCCTGTTCTCGCAACGCCTGCCGCGAGCGACGTTGCGAATCGTCAGCGTCGACTACCTGCTCGCGCAGAACGGGTTCGCGACGGGCGACGTCGACGCAGCCGTCGGACCGGAGCAGGTCGCCCAGCCACCGCTACTCGCGGAGCCTCTGTACGAAGACGGCGTGTACGTCGTCGCTCGACGCGAGCATCCGAACGTCGACGCGCGGCTCGAGCGCGAACACTTCGACGCCGTCGAGTTCGTCGACGTCCACCTGGCGCTCGGCCGGGGCGGTATGGGAAACACCTTGATGACGAGCCTGCTCGCGCGCCACGGCCTCGCGTGGAAGGTCGGCATGATCGTGCCCGACTTCACTTCCGCGGCGCACGCGACGGCGGCGAGCGACTACCTCGCCGGTCTTCCCGCCCGCGTCGCTCGCGCTTTCTGCGGGTTCTTGCCGCTGAAGCTCGTCGAGCTTCCCGAGTTTCTGGGCGGGCCGGCCCTGAAGATGGTCATGATGTGGCATCCCCGCACCGACGGCGACCCGGGCGCCCGATACTTCCGCCGCATCGTCGCCGACGCCTGCCGGGCCGAGCCGGAACGTTTCGGAAGAACGCCTTCCGAGCCGAGCCCGCCCCGTGCTATCCACGGTCGCTCGTCTCGCAAAACTCGCGCCCCTAGCTCAGCTGGATAGAGCATCGGACTTCGAATCCGAGGGTCGTAGGTTCGAATCCTACGGGGCGCGCAATCTGGAGCCACACGTTCGAGCGCCGCAGCACGGAGCCACGCCCAAGCGATAGGTCATGAAGTCGAGTCGCGTGACCTTCGTCATCTGGGATAAGCGGGCGACCATTTCGAAGCAGCTCGCCCCGAGTCAGGAGCGCTATTCGTCCGCGAGCCGCGCGAGCTCCGCCCAAAGTGCGTCGAGATCGATACTCAGGCCGGGGCATCCGGGAACATGATCGACGCGACCAGCCGTCATGCCGACCAGCTTTTCGTAGTTGCCTGCCGAGGTGCGCGCGAAGACCTCGAATGCGTGCAATGCTGGGTCGACGAGCCAATAGTAGGGAACGCCGAATCGCGCGTACTCAGCCATCTTCTCGACACGGTCACGCCGCTCATCGCGAGGCGTTGGAGTCACGACCTCCACCAGGATGTCGGGTGGCTCTCGCAGGGGACCCGTGCGGGGCGGCGGCTTGCTCTCGGGGAGAATAACCGCAAGATCCGGCTTTCGACCGCGACTCGTCGAGGTGAGAATCTTCAACTCGGAACCCGCGACGAAGCCGCGCCCAGCAAGCCAGACTCGAAGCACGCCGATCAGCCAGGTGACGGTCAACTCATGGGTGAAATCCGGCACTTCCTCCTCCACCAATCGGCCGTCGACAAGCTCGCCTTCGTCGTCCTCGTCTAGTAGAAGCCACTCCTCCACGGTGAGGGAGCGGCCCGCTTGGACGGTGTCCGACTCGTGGATCCTGGGCCAGCTGTTCGCCACGAGTCCAAAGATATCATGGCTCGCCGCTGCAACCAGCTGGTGGATGGCTCCCGCTACATCGCCGGCTGTTGGTGCGGTGGCGCCGAGATCCCGTGTCGCTATCCAGCCGAGTTACGGGCCTGGAGG
Organism: Polyangiaceae bacterium; assembly: GCA_036374535.1. Lineage (GTDB taxonomy): Bacteria > Myxococcota_A > Polyangia > Polyangiales > Polyangiaceae > PMG-095. Next base: position 7,509 of record DASUTR010000936.1, on the reverse strand, counting down.
TTCGCCTTGTCGGCGCCCGCCGGCTCCCCCCGACAAAACCTACGGCTTCGCGCCCAGGCACGAACGCCCATGGAATAATGCGGCGATGCGCGCCGCGGTTGCATGCGCTGCTCTCGGTGTGACGTCGCTCCTCTGCGTGCCCTCGAATGCCGAGCCTGCACCGAACGCCGAGCTTTCGTTCGTTTGGTCGGCGCCCGCCGACTGCCCGACGCGCGAGGTGGTGCTTGCTCGAACCGAACGCCTGCTCGGCCGGGACATCCGTGCGTCCTTGACGGTGTCGGTTGCAATCGACGCGCGCGTCGCATGGCTCGGCGGCGAGAGCTGGGAGCTTCGCGTCGTTTCGGGAGGCGCCGGTGCGGCTCCGCGCCGGATCGCCGCGCGCTCGTGCGATGAAATCGCCGACGCTGCGGCGCTCGTGACGGCACTGTCCATCGATCCGACCCTGCCCATCGCGCCTCCGTCGAGCATCGGCGTTTTCGAAAGCGATGCAGCGCCCACGATTCCGCCCGCCTCAGAGACCGCCGCTGAGCCTCGCCCTGCGCCGCCCCCGCCCGACCGTCCACGGGACGAGCCGCCCCCGGTGCCACGCGACGCGCCGGGAACGACGACGCAGCCGGCGATCCTGCTCGGCGCTTCCTTCGCGCTCTGGACCGCGCGGTTGCCCGCTGCTGCACCGGGCGCGAGTGTCGAAGCAGGCGTGGCGCTCGGCCGGATCGGATTGACCGGCGAGCTCGGCTTCTTCCCCGAGCAGCATGCCGAGGGCCCCGACGGAACCGGTGGCGACCTGTGGATGGCAACCGGAGGCGCACGCGCCAGCTACCGCCTGAACGAGCGAGGTCCAGCCCTCCTTCCGTTCGCCGGCTTGAGCCTTTCGTGGCTGCACGGGGTGGGGACCAACGTCGAGAACGAAGCGAGCGGGGATGCTGGAGTGGTGAGCGTGGAACCTGGCCTTCGCGTGGCTTATCCGCTGTGGCACCTCTCGTTGTTCGGTGAGGGGCTGCTCTCGATCGCGCTGAACCGGCCCCGCTTCGTGCTCGACGGGATCGGGGAAGTGTACGCCCCCAGCCGATTCGCGGGTCGTTTCGGCGTCGGGCTCGCATGGAGAGCGCCATGATCCGCTCCCTTTCTCTTTTGTTCACGAGAAGCGGCGGGAACGCTCACTCATGGACAAAGGTGGAGCGTATCGCAGTCGAGCCGCCCGCCCTGGCCTCGGAGACGACGGCAAAACTCGCGCTCGAAGCCATCTATGACGAGCATCTCGATTTCGTGTGGCGGAGCCTGCATCGGCTGGGCGTGCCTCCGGGCGCTCTGGACGACGCCACGCAGGACGTGTTCCTCGTCGTTCACCGAAAAATCGCCGATTTCGAGCGACGTTCCTCGCTTCGGACCTGGCTTTTCGGCATCGCCGTCCACGTCGCACGCGAGCACGCTCGCCGGGCACGAAAACACGGGCCGCCACTCGAGGTGCCACCCGAGCTTCCGGACGAGAACGCGCTCGACCCGCACGGGCAAACCGAGCGCCGCGAGCAGCGCGAGCTGCTGTATGCGCTCCTTGCAGAGCTCGACGATGACAAGCGCGCCGTGTTCATTCTGGCGGAGATCGAAGGCATGAGCGCCGTCGACATCGCGGAGGGCCTGGGCGTGAACGCCAACACCGTGGCGTCACGCTTGCGGGCCGCGCGCCAAAGCTTCGACGCCGCGCTCCGGCGCTTCCGGGCTCGCGAAGCGTTCGCGAAGGGGGCGCGATGAGCGACGAATTGAGCGCGGAAGCGCGGGCTCTGATTCGAGGCGGTGTCGCGCAGGAGTCGCCGGTCGAGCCGTCTCGCCGTGCGCGAATGAAGCGCTCGCTGCTCATCAACGCACTGTTGGTTGCGCCGCGCACGGTGGAAGCGGCGCAGGTCGCGGCCTCGGGCGGATCACTTTCGTCGGAGATGGCGCTCTCGAAGCTCGCGATCTGGGCGGCGAAGGGCGCGGGCGCCGGAATGCTCGTGGCGGTGACGACCTACGGCGTCACCGAGGTCGCGCCCCGTGCGATGACGCCGGTCCCCGTGCCGACCGTGGCTCCGCATTTGCCGGACGTCGCGAACCAGCAGGGCCACGGCGCGAAAGCTGCCGAAGGCGACGAGCCCCCTCGCGCGGTCGATACCGCGGCGTCCCCACCGGCGACGGCAGAGCCGGCGTCGTCCCAGCGCGTCGCGCCCGCATCGGCGAGCGCGCTGCCCGCCGCTTCGAGCACGGCGAGCCGCTCGCTGAGCGCGGAGCTTTTGCTCATGGCCGAGGTCCAGCGTGCGCTCCGCGACGGGCACGCCGCCCGGGCGCTCGAGCTCGTTTCCCGTCATGCGGCGGAATTTCCAGACGGTCAGCTCGTGAACGAGCGGCTCGCGGCCGAGGCGTTCGCGGCGTGCCAGCGCGGGGAGATCGCTCGAGCGCGGCGCGCTGCGGCGCGGTTTTTGGAGCGGGATCCGGCGTCGTCTTTGGCTTCACGGGTGAAAAGAACGTGCCCGCCGGATGGGCGATGACCGCGCGTGCGCTTTTTCCAACGAAATCGTTGGGCGTCCGACGCTCACGAATCATGGCGATGTGGGCTCGAGGAAACGTCGGTCGGTCGTTCCCGGCGATGACGCTCTTGTGCGTCGCTCTAGCGCAGGGTTGCGACTTCATCGGCGATGTCTCGCTCGGAAATAATGACGGCAAGGGTGGGAGCGTCGCGACGGGTGGCTCGGGAAGCGCGACCGGCGGCTCGCGAAGCGGCGGGTCGGACAGCGGCGGCGCGGGCGACTCGAGCGGTGGCTCGGCGCCGAGCGGCGGAACATCCAATGGGGGAGAGTCCGGTTCTTCGAGCGGCGGCGCGGGTACGGCTGGAGCAGGCGAAGCAGGCGTCCCCTCCGGCGGCTCGAGCTCCGGGGGAACGGGTTCGGGAGGCGCGCCGCAGGGAGGAGCCGCCGGCAGTGCGGCGGGCGCGAGCGGCTCAGGCGCCGTGGGCGGTGCCAGCTCTTATGCGGGTGCGGGGGGCGCAAGCGGAGCCGGCTACGGTGGTGCGGGTGCCACGGGTCCGGCGGGTTATCTCGGGTGCACGTTCATCGGCGGCGTGGATCGCATCGTCGTTTCGAAGCGAGATGTCGCGAACAATCGCTGCCTCAGCCTCGTGCTTTGGGACGGTCCAACGCAAAGCGGAGGCCTCGAAGTCCCCGAGCGTTGGTCCGTCGAAACCGTCGCCATCGGACCCGCCGAAGAGTGCCCATCGCGCAACGGGACACGCGTGCAGGCCAGCGTGAGCGGCTCGCTGACGTTTGTCGACTTCAACACTGGGGGCGGCCCGATCCACGTCGCCGTGGACGCGACCATCGACTTCGCCGCGGGCCAGCCCGCGACGGGCACCGAGCGGCTGAACGCCGAGACCGTCGACGTTCGTCCCGCTTGCAACGCTGCCTGCGTCGGCGTGGGGCCGAATCCCGCGTGCAACGACAATCCCGCGCTCTCGTCGGTCCACGGACGGTGCACGGCCGCGGGCACGTGCGTGTGCAACGAGGGTTACGAGCTGAACCCGGCCACGGGTAAGTGCCTCTGAAATCTCGTGACACCCGTTTGACCAAGGCGCGTTCGAAGAGCAAAGTTCGTGGGTGGGAAGGTTCGCAGGACTGCTCGTCGGAGTGGCGACCGCCGCATGCAGCAGTCCGGAGCCGTCGGTTCACGCGGGTGCCGGCGGTGCGGAAACCGGCGGAGCTGCGGGAGCCGGAGCGGGAGCGAGCATCGCCGGGACGGCGGCTTCTTCGGGAGTCGCTGGAAGCGGACAGCCGGTCGACGCCCCGGACAGCCGCACGATGTCCGATGTCACGTTCACTCCGGAAGCGGGAGGGACCATCCGAACGTTCGAGCTCGGTGTCGGCTACGAAGTGATCGCCGACGGCACGGACTGGCTGCGCGTCGTCTCGAGCGCGTACTATAAACATGCCGCCGACGACGCACGCTGGATCGCTCGCGTCGAAAACATCGGTCCGGGGACGCTCTGCCATGTCCAGATCCATCCCGTGTTCTTCGATGCGCGGGGCGAGCAGCTGTCGTTCCGCCCCTACATCGGAATGCTACTCGGTCAGAACTTCGTCTTGGTCGACTACGGCTACTCGGCGTGCCTCCGACCGGGGGACTTCGGAATGGTGACGGCTCGCGACGCTTCGCCCTGGCTCGACATCCCCAGGGTGGCGGAGATCCGCTATCGCGCGTACGGGCTCAACTACGACGACGTGGTCCCCGGTGAGCGTATCGAAATCGGCGACCTCGCACAGGATGGAAGCGTCGTCCGTGGAACGCTGACGAATACGGACACGGTCCCGTTCAATTGGTGGGCAGTGCACGTTTTTGCCCACGACGCCGACGGATACCCCGCCGGCGGACAGGAATTTCTGGAGGACGTATCGCCGGTGCCCCTCGGTCACGTGTGGAGCTTCGAAACGGCGCCGTTTACCGTGCCCGCGATCGGGTACGACGTCTTCGTCACGATGAGCTACAACGGTCCGCTCTACTAGAGCGCCGCGTCGTGCAGCGTCAGCGCATCAGTTTGACGTTGAAGTCGGCGGTACCGAGGATTCCGGAGAGACGGACCCAGAGGTGGAGGTACGACTCCGTCGCGCGCGCGGAGGTGATGGGGCCGAGATCGACGACGTTCTTCCAGCCGAAGAATCCGCGCAGGATTTCGGTGACACGGGCCTTTGCGGCGGGGTCGTTGCCGCACACGAACATGTCGTGGTCGCCGCCTGCGACGCGAGCGGCGTCGACCATGAGCGCGCAGTTGACGGTGTTGAGCGTCTTCACGACCTTCGTGTCCGGCAGCGCGCGCTGGATTCGCTCGCCGAGCGAGTCGTCGTTGGAGACGAGCAGCACCGGCGGCATGCCCTTCGAAAAGTCGAGGGGGTTCGAGACGTCGATGAGGATCTTGCCGGCGAGCCCTGCCTTGGCGCTCTCGACGGCCGGGAGCGCTCCGGCGCCGGACGTGCAGTTGAAGACCACTTCGCCGAACGACGCGGCGTCGGCGAACGTGCCTTCCGAGGCTCGCGGGCCGGCCGCCTTCACCCACGCCACGGCCTTTTCGTTGCCGGTAGCGCGAGAGCCCATCTTCACCTGGTGACCGAGCGCAGCAAGCTTCGTGCCCAGCGTGGTTCCGACCATTCCCGTTCCCAACACTCCGATGTTCATGGCTTGGCTCCTTGGCTCGGGAACCTAAGACGAGCGGGCACTCGCGGCCAGCCGGGCTCGTTCACGAACGTCACTCGAGAACGCGCTGCTCTCCGATACGGAGAAGGACGAGGCGCTCGCCGATGCCGCGGGCGTTCGCGACTTTCGTGAGCTCTCGGGGAGCTTCACCGAACTCGTCGAACGAATTGACGAAGGTGTCGTAATGCATGGGAACGAGATACCGCGCTCGCAAATCGACGAACGCCTGCACGGCTTCGGCGGGGTCGACGTGCGCACGGCACATGAACTCGCGCGGGTGCAGCGGGGCGATCGGCAAGATGGCAACGTCGATCGAGGGGAAGCGCTTCGCCGTCGCGGCGAAACCGCGTGTGACCGCCGTGTCGCCGCCGAAGTAAACGGTGTGTCCCGCGTATTCCACGATGTAGCCCGTGTACGACGTCGTCATCCACTCGACGTCGAGCCCGTAGCGAAACCCGTTGTGGCGCACCGGAACCGCCGTCACGCGCAGGCCGTCGCGTTCCCAGCTTTCCCAGGTCGCAAGCTCCCAGGTGGCGAACGAAAAGCCGGGCACGTACAAGAGTCCGCGCTGCGGCACGATCAGGTCTTTCACCTTCGGCTCGATACGCTCGAGCGAGCCGAGCGACAGATGATCGAAGTGCATGTGCGAGACGAGCACGACGTCGACGGGCGGCAAGTCGTCGGGGTCGAGGCCCGGCTCGACGAGACGCTTCGAAATCTGTCCCACGGTGTCGGTAAATACGGGATCCGTGAGCACGAACTTGTCCGCGATCTGAATGAGCACGGTCGCGTGTCCCACCCACAGCACGGCGAGCTCGGCGCCGGGTCGCACGGGATTTTCGAGCTTCGACGGGACCTCGCGGATGTCCTCAAAACCGAGCTCCACCGTGCGCGCAAGAAAGCGCGGCATGAACGTCGCCGCGCGGCAGCCCGCAGCGACGAACGCCGCAAAAATGAGCGCGACGAGCAAGCGTGTCCTCAAAAGAACCTCACGTTGAACGTCCCGATCCACCGAGCTTCGTCGATGGCGGGCACGATGCTCTGTTCGAACCCGAGAAACCCGAAGAGCAGATACGCTCCGAACTGGTAGCTCGCCGATTCGCGCCCCGCGAAGCGCACGTACGCCGAGCCGAACGAAACGCTGAGGTAGTCGCCCTTTTCGATGAGCGGGAAATGCGCGCGCACGCCGACGCGAAAACCGAAGCGCTGCGACCAACTCTCGTCGAGCGCAAGGTACTCCGGGGAAACGAAGAGCTCGATCGACCCCGACGTCCTGACGAGCGGCTCGACGACGAACGCACGCCACGGGCTCAGTCGTCGATCGATGCCGAACGAGTAGAGGACGGGCACGAGCTGCCAGCGCAACCCGAATCGGGCACCGCCGTCGCCCGCTGCGATCTCGGGACTCGGAAGGAGCTGCGTCAGCAGCCAAGGGAACGTCACGCTGGTCCCGGGGGGCGTCGCCGTCGCACGCCGTGCCTCGGTGGCCCCGCGCGTCATGGGCGGTTCGGACAACGGCGGCTCGGGCGGCGCGTCGCACGGAGCCGGGGCGGCGAGACCCGCGGCGAGAACGAACGCGGGTGCCGTGCCGGCCATGAGCGCCGACACTTAGCAAACCTTACGACCACCGCGCGGCGGTCGCCGGTGAGTGCGCGACGACCGAGCGCGGAATCGCGCATGTAGGGACGGGTGGGCTCGAACGCTCGCCGCCTTGAAAATCGCGACGGCCCGAGGCATCTAAAGAAGGATGCGCGGAATTTCGGCCGTTACGAGCGCTTTGTTGCTTGCCGCGACGGCGGTGACCGCAGCCTGTGGCGGCGCGGACTCGGCGACCGACAACGGCTCCAACGGCGAGTGCGGGCGTGTCGTCGAGAACGGCGGCGACGTGATCCCGAATCCGCCCGACGGCGCCGAGCTTTGCCCCGCCGGCGATTGCAACTACCAGTCGCAGGAAGGCTGCTCGGCGGGAATGGCCTGCATCCCGTCGATCAACGCGGAGAACCAAATCGCCCCGACGTGCGCTGCCACGCAGAACGGCACCGGCATGGGCGGCGATCCTTGCACCACCTGGACCGACTGCGCGCCGGGATACGTCTGCCCCGACGGCCAATGCCGCAAGCTCTGTTGCGGCCGCGACTGGTCCGAATCCGCGTGCGAGCCGGGCGAGGCGTGCGTCCGCGATTGGTCGTTTCTCGTGGACGACGTCGCGGAGCCGACCGGCGCGTACCTGTGTTACCCGACCGGGTGCGACGTGCTCACGTCCGACGACTGCCCGAGCGATCGCGACTGCAAGATCATCGA
>DASUTR010000935.1:0-2140 GCA_036374535.1 Polyangiaceae bacterium | reverse complement strand
GTTCGCGGGCGGTGCCGGGCTGCGCGCGGTCACGGGCCCACCTCGTTCGGCGCGCGCTTGAGGAACGCGGGCGTGGTCGTGACGCGCGTCGCAATCGCGGTCGCGCCGAGCGGCGCTGCCGAAAGCTCGGTTCGCACCGCTTGGTCCGACGGCGCGTATTGCCTGCCGTACGCAAATTCGAGCCATTTCGCGACGTAGCAGCTCCGCGCTTCGTCGCTCGTCGCCAGCATGTCGACGAGCTCGAGGGCGTTCCGGAACGGGAACATCGTGCCCGTCGCGAGCTCGAGCTCGCCGGTCGTGTCGACGGCTACGCCGCCCTCCGTAGTGCGAATCTGCCCGACGGCGTCGAAGTTTTCGAACGCGAAGCCGGGCGGGTTGATCTGCGCGTGACAACCGATGCAGTCGTCCTGACCGGTGAGCAGACTGATCTCTTCGCGCGTGGTCTCGATGGGCTCGGTCGTCGGCGGAAGCGGCGTCATGGATGCTCCGGGCGGCGGATCGGGAATCGTGCGGCAGAGAATGTCGCGCACGACGAAGAGCCCGCGGTGGATGGGATCCGTCTTCACGGCATACGCGTGCGACGCGAGGTGGCCCACCTGCATCAAGATGCCTTTGCGAACGCTCGGATCGAGCTCGATGCGGCTGAGCCCGCCGCTCACGCTCCTTCCGTAGAGCGGCGCGAGCGCCGAATCGGCGTACGCGTACGGCGCCGTCAAGAGCTCGGCGAGACCGCCGCCGCTCTGCACGATTTCCTGCACGAACCGCGTCGTCGCGGGGTACACGAGATCGACGAGGTTTTGCGGCGCGTTCGGGTACGCCGTTCGGTCGGGGCTGATGCGCGAGTACTCGGAGAAGCGCCACGCCTGCTCGTGGAAGTTCACGAGCTTCGTGAGGGCGCGCGGCTCCGCGAGCACGCGCGCCGCGGCCGCGCTCACCTGCTCGGGCGTGTGCAGCATGCCCTGGCGTGCGGCCGCGAACAGCGCGGGGTCGGGCATGGAGTCCCAGGCGAGGTACGAGAGCCGCGAAGCAATCTCCCAATCGTCGAGCGCGATGAGCCCGTCGGCGCCCGCCGTACCGCTGAGCTCGGTACGGTAGAGGAACTGCGGCGACTGCAGGACGCCCTCGACCACCAGCCGGACGCCGTCGCGGAAAGCGTCACCGCTCGCGACGAGGGTCGGCCCCTGCCCGAAGAGCGCCGTGAAGCGCGTCGTCTCGTCCGGCGTGAGCGGACGGCGGAATGCACGCTCGCCGAAGCTCGCGATGAATTGCGCCTGACACGCCGCGTCGGTCGTCGTGCACGGAACGGCGCGCGAATACAGCGCAGGCTCGGCGACGACGCGGCCGGCGAGCTCTTCGGCGGCCGTCCGATACTGGCCGCCGAGGCGCCCGTCGACGCGGTAGTCGACGCTCGTCGAGAAGGCGAAGCCGTTGGCCGCGTCCGGCGCGAAGGCGTCCGTCGGGCGATCGGTGATGCCCAGAAGGTCGGTGACCGTGTTCAGGTACTGGTTGTGCGTGAGGCGCGCGACGCGCGTGATGGGCGCGACGCCGCTCACCGCGCCGCCGCCCGAACCGCTCGTGTTCCCCGAGCCCGCCGTGCCGCCTTTGCCGCTGCCGCCCGTCCCCGACGTGCCGCCGGCTCCGCTCGACGCGGCGGCGCCGCCGTTGCCGTCGCCCTCCACGGTCCCGCTGCACGCGAGCGAAAGCAGCGCCACCCCCGTGAGCGCCGCCGGAAACGCACGAAGCTTGCTCATCCGGAGAGCACCATCATGACACGTTTTTTCTCGCTCGCTTCGCTCATTTTCGGCGGCCCGGCGTGAAGGTAGGTGAAGGTCGGAGGTAAACTGTCCCAGAGTGATGCGAGCGCACGACGCGCCGAGACATGGCCACGTCATCAGGGTTTGATCATGAAAAGCGTCTCGAGTCGCGAGTTCGAGCGATGAGGAGTCGGTCGTGAAGATTTCGGATGCGAAAGTCATCGTCTGCTCGCCCGGCCGGAATTTCGTCACGCTGAAGGTGTTCACGGACCAAGGGGTGTACGGCCTCGGGGATGCAACCCTCAACGGGCGCGAGCAAGCCGTCGTCGCCTACCGCGAGGCCCACGTCAGACCGGCCCTCATCGGGCGGGACCCGCGGAACACCG
>DASUTR010000934.1:0-5908 GCA_036374535.1 Polyangiaceae bacterium | reverse complement strand
CGATGAAGTGACGCGCTTCCACCTGGAGCGCCTCGACGTTGTTCAGGTGCGGAGCCCACATGTCGCCCGCCCGATAGCCTACCTTCAGCTGGTACACGCCCTCGGCCCCGCTGTTGACGGTGATGCCCTTGTCGTAGATGCGGAGCTTCTCGCTGAGCTCCATGTCGTCCCACTCGATCATCTTGTGCGAGCCGCCGATGAGCGTCTTTCGGATCTTCACGGGCGAGAGCCAGTTCACGTGGAAGTGCGCGATCAGGTTGTCCTCGAAGAAACACGTGAGGTAGGCGAGCGCTTCGGGCTGCCCGGGCACGCTGGCGACGCCGGTCGCGGCGATCATCTTCGGCGAGCGGCCGAGCACGAAATCCATGATCGAGAGGTCGTGGACCGCGAGATCCCAGAGCACGTTCACGTCGTGCTGGAAGAGCCCGAGGTTCACGCGCACCGAGTCGTAATAGAAGAGCTGCCCGAGGCTTCCCTGGGCGACGAGCTCTTTGATCTTACCGACGACGCTCGTGTAGCAAAACGTATGGTCCGTCATGAGCGTGAGCTTGCGCTTCGCCGCTTCGTCGACGAGGCGCTTCGCCTGCTCGAGCGTATTGGTGATGGGCTTTTCGACGAGCACGTGCTTGCCCGCTTCGAGGGCGGCCATCGAGAGCTCGAAGTGGGTCGAGACCGGCGTCGCGACCACGACGGCGTCGACCTTCGTATCGGCGATGAGCTCCTTCACGTCGGCGTAGGTCTTCACCGCCGGGTAGAGCGCTTCGACCGTCGCGCGCCGTTTCGGCGACATGTCGCACACGGCGGTGACGCGCGCGCCCTCGGTCTGCATGAAGTTTCGAACGAGATTCGGTCCCCAGTATCCGTAGCCGACGACGCCGATGCCGATCATGTGGTTTCTCCAGGTATTTCGAAGCGAGCGGCTAGCGCTCCGTCTTCGTGAGCTCGATGGCTTCCTCTTGTGATTTCACGCGCGTTCCCTTCGCGCTCACCCAGCCGATGACGCGCGCCGGATTGCCGGCGACGAGGGCGTGATCGGGGACGTCTTTCGTGACGACGGAGCCGGAGCCGACCATGGCCCAACGCCCGATGGTGACGCCGGTGACGACGACAGTGCACGCGCCGAGCGCCGCGCCGGTCTTCACGAGCGTCTTCCCGACCGTCCAATCCTCCGCCGATTTCAGAGAGCCGTCGGGATTGACCGCGCGCGGCACCTTGTCGTTCGTGAACACGACGTGCGGTCCGACGAACACGCCGTCTTCGAGCTCGAGCCCGTTGTAGAGCGACGAGTTGTTCTGGATCTTGACGTTGTCGCCGATGACGACGCCGTACTCGACGTACGAGCCTTGCCCCACGATGCACTTCTTGCCGATCTTCGCTTGCTCGCGGACCTGGACGTTGCGCCAGATCATCGAGCCTTCGCCGATCTCGGCTTGGGGAGAGACTTCGGCCTGAGGATGAATCTTGATCATGAGCTCGTCCGAGCGCGCCGCCGGCAGGTGTCGCCCGAGCCTCCGGTGATAGGACGGCGCCCGGGCGTTGGCAACGGCCGCGATCGCCGGGTTCGTTCGTTCGGGCCGCGCTCTTCAGGTCGTTCGGGCCCCGGCCCCGATGACGGCTTTTAACCGGCAGCGAGAAAAGGGCGGACGAGACGGGCTCGATGGGAGAACAGCAGGGGCAGAATGCGAAAAGGTACCATGGCGCGCGGGAGGGACGGCGAGCGTACGCCCCCCTTCTCGCTCCGCGCGCTCAAACCGAAAGCGCGCGGACGAGCTTTTTCCCCTGGAAGATGCGGCTCACCTCCGCGATTTCGGCCGCGCGACTTTCGGGTCCGAGCACGACGACGCCGTCGAGCACGTCGACCAGCGCTTGTCCGTCCGCTTCGTTCGGCGCGAGCGGAGCGTCGAGGACGACGATGTCATAGTAACTTTTCAGCTCGCGGATCGCCTGCTCGAATTGGTTCGACAACAAGAGGCCCGGCGACCGCATCACGCCTTCGGCGAGTACGTGCATCGAGGGCTGGCACTCGACGACGTGCCAGCGTCCCTCTTTCGTGCCCTGGATGCGACTGCGCAGTTGTTGCGAGAAACCTGCCGCGAGCGGGACCTCGAGCTTCAGCCAATTCTGGATCTGCGGGAAATGGAAGTCGCCCTCGACGAGCAGAATGCGCGGATGCTTCGCTTCCGAGAGCGCGAAGGCGATCTCGACCGCGGCGCGCGATTTTTCGCCGCCGAGGCCGCGCAGCCCCGTGATGCCGATGACCTGGCAGCCCTCGACGGCCGACGTCAGGATTTCGCCGGCGATTTGGCGACGCGAGCCGGGCACGACCTTCGCGTCCGGACGCCAGCCGGCGAGCACCGGATGGCGGCGGATGATGTTCGCGACCGGCTTGGTCACCTCGGGCGGGGGCGGCGTGGGCGTTTTCGGCCGGTTCGGGTCGACGGCCGGGTCGCTCGACGGCCGCTGTGCTTGCACGGGCGGCAGCGAGCCGAACGGTTCGGTGCGCGGCGGCGGCGACGGCCTGGCCGGATACGGAGTCTGCGGAATCGAGTGCGCTTCCGGCACCGGCGTGCGCACGTAGCTGTAGCTCGTCTCGGCGAGCGGCGCTCCCGCGCGATTGGACGGCGCGACGGCGGGCGGCGGAGCCGAGCGCGCAAGCGGGATCATCGGTGACGGCCGCAAGCTGTTGCGATGCGGCGGGAGGATCTCGGCGGGAATGGGCGTCGGACTGAACGGTGCGCCCTTCGGCGGAATCGCGGGCGGCGGCGAGCCGTACGCCTGCGTCGTGCGGAGCGACTTCCCGTCCGACGGCAGCTCGTCCGGAGTAGGCGGCGTCCCGTAGATCTGCGTGATGCGCCGCGCGCTGCCTCGCGTCTTCGGCGCGCCGCCTTCGGGCTCGGGGGTCGGCTCCGGATTGGGATACGGCAGGGTCGTCGGCGGGCCGTCGGTTTCCGTCGGAGCCACGGGACCGGCGACGATGACCGGCGGGACGGGGACGAGCGGCTCCTGGTTCTTGCCGGGAATCGGCGTCTCCAGGGCGCTGCCCCCGAGAACCGCGCGCGCGGGCGGAACGGGCGTGATCGGCGTCGGCGCGATGGGTGCCATGGGGATCGGGGTGATGGGCGCGGTCGCTGCAGGAGCGGGAGGGATCGGGGTGATGGGCGAGGGCACGAGCGGTGCCGGCGGGATGGGGGTGATGGGTCCGGCGTTCGGCGATGCTTCGGGAACGGGCGTCGGCGGCGGCTCCGAGCGCGGCGCGATCGGTTTCGGCAGCTGGTTCTTCGGGATACGCAACGTGGATTGTGGCAGCGGCGCGAGCGGATGGGCGCCTGTCTTGATGCCGTACTGGCGATAGGCGCGCGCCTCGATCCACCCGCGCGCGAGCCCGGCGAGGACGCCCGCGATGCTCGCTGCGAGCACGCCGAGCAAGACGAGCTTCGGGCGATCGGGTGTCAGAGGTTGCTCCGGCAACGCAGCGCGAGCGAGCGTCACGCGGAGCCGCGGCGCGGGCGGCGGAGCTTCTTTCGGGATTTCGGTGACCGTGCGGAGCAAGCGCTGCCATTCGGCGCGCACTTCGGGGCTCGCGGTCGTCGCGCTCGCCGAGCCCGCGGGCTTCACGGCGGGTTTCGAGCGCGCCTCGAGCGCATTGTCGATCTCCTTCAAGCGCCGCCGGAGCTGGTCCGGGTTTTCGAGCGGCCTCGCGTCTTCGTAGGGATTTTCGCTCGGCCCTCGCTCGGGCTGCGCGAGCTTCTGCTCGATGCGCGTGCGCTCGGCCCGCAGCGCGAGCACGAGCGGATCCGGCCCCGGACGCGTGGGCGCGGGTGCCGGTTCGGAAGCGATGCCCGGGTGCGCCGCGATGAAATCCAGGAGCTCGGCCTTCGCCTTCGCGCCCGCCTCGGATTCTTCGGGCAGCTGGGGGTCGAGAACCTGCGCGGCGCGCTTCGCGGCTTGCTGGGCGAGCTCGTTGACGATGCGCTGCGCGCGCTCGGCGGTCGGTGCGTTCGCGGCGAACGTGAAGCGCCGGCCGTCGCTGCTCTCGACCGAGAGCGCGCTCGAGATGCGCGCGCTCGCCTGCGCGGTCGTGTCCGGCGGGGCCAGCCGCTCTTCGCTCGCGAGGCTCGCGAGGACGGCCGTGTCGAGCGCGGCGCGCCGCAACCGCTCCGTCGCGTCCGCGGGCTTGGGGAGCGCGACGGGTTCGGCCCCGGCCGGCGTCTCGACCGCGACGACCGCGGCGGCGCGATACGTCGCGTCCGCTCCGAGCGCGTACGCGACGAACCCGCCGAGCACGAGCGCGAACACGAGGGTCCCGTCGCGAACCGCGCTCGTGGTCCGGCGCCGTCCCGTCGAGTCGGAGCCGGCCTTGGGCGGCTCGGGAGGCGGACGGTCGCTCGGCATCGGAGGGCCCGGATACTACTCCCGCGCGCCCCGCGACGCGCGCCACTCACGTAGCAATAATTTCGGGAAATCGAGCGCGTTCGACGCATAGCGCGGCCCGAGGCGGCGCGGATTGCTCGCGATTCTATGAATCCACTCGAGTCCGCTCGAGCGCATCCACTCGGGCGCCCGCGGTTGCTCGCCCGCGAAAAAATCGATGGTTCCGCCGATGCAGAGCCCCACGGCCGCATCGAGCCGAGCCCGGTTTCGTTCGCAAAAGAGCTCCTGTTTCGGACAGCCGAAGCCGACGAGGAGGACGTCGGGGCGAGCGGCGTTCACGCGCTCGACGACGCCTTGCTCGACCGCCGGGTCGCGCTCGAAACCGAACGGAGGGCTGTCGATGCCGGCGATTCGCACGTGGGGATAGTCGCGGACGATGGTGCGCGCCGCCCGTTCGCCGACGCCGGGAGCGCCGCCGAGCAGGTAGACCGAGAGCGGCCGCGCCGCCGTCGCGCGCGCGAACAGCGCCGGAACGATGTCGCTGCCGGCGACCCGTTCGGGCAGCGGGCGGCCGAACAGTCGCGAAAAGAAGACGAGCGGCGCGCCGTCGACGATGACGAGCGAGGCCTCCGCGTACGCGCGGCGAAGCTCGGCGTTTTCGTGGAAGAGCACGGCATGTTGGACGTTCGGGGTAACGACGAAGCGCATGCCGCCCTCGTGGCGGGCCACCCAGCCGAGGATCACTTCGAGCGCTTCGGCGAGCGTCACGGCGTGCAGGTCGATGCCGAACAGCTGCACCGTTCGAAGCTCGGCGACGCTCATGCTCGTTCCGTCCGCTCCCATTCGCGATGCGCGCCCTGCCGCACGAAGCTTCCGTAGAGCGGCAGCTTCCAGAACACGTAGCCCGGGATCGCCGCGAGATCGGCGAGCCCGAGGACGTCGCGGCCGCGCGTCGCCCACGCCGCGCCGACGCCGAGCGCGAGCGCCGAGGCGCCGAACGCCGCGATCGAAAGCGGGACGAGTGAGCCCCCCGCAGCCATGACGACTCCGCCGAGCGCGAGCGCGCCGCCCTGAAGCACGACGAAGAGCGCGAGCGGCGGCACGAGCGCGTCGAGCCCGAGCGCGACGAGCCCGAGGTTGCCGCGGCGCAGGCCGAAGGCGAGCAACCGCGGGGCGGTGCCGAGCAGCACCGCGAGCTGGCCGTGTTCCCAGCGGCGCCGCTGCTTCAGGCTAGCGCTGTCTTTGGTCGGAAAATCGGCGCCGACGGCGACGTGCTCGGCGAGCAAGGGGGCGCTGCCGAGGAGCGCGAGCTCGTGACCCATGAGCAGATCCTCGACCAAGAAGCTCTCCGTGGCGGGCGCGTCTCGAAACAGCGGCCACGGGAAGGCCATTCCCGTTCCAGTGAGCTGGCACGGGCAGCCGAGGCGCGCGAGGCCGAGCGGCCGCACCAGGTTTCGCAGTAGGAACGCGAACTCCGAGATCGCCGAACGCGGATCACGCTTCTCGGCATGCATCAAGTACACGGCCTGCGTCGGGC
>DASUTR010000933.1:0-2486 GCA_036374535.1 Polyangiaceae bacterium | reverse complement strand
CGTGTACTCGGACGGACAGTTCCTCGGCGAGGGGCTCTCCGACGCGATCTTGCCGAAGAGCCGCGCTTTCGTGCCGTTTTCTCTCGACCGCAAGCTCGTCGTCGAAGGCAAAGAGAGCGGTCGCGACGAGATCGATCGGCTCGTCACGGTGCAGCGCGGCGTCCTCACGACCGAGGCGCGGCGCGTGCGCCGCACGGAGCTTTCCCTCGTGAATCGGGGAACGAGCGACGCGACGGTGTACGTTCGGCACGCCATTACCGAAGGCTATCGCCTGGAAAAGCCCGCGAGCGGCTTCGAGAAACTTCGAGACGCCTATCTCTTCCCCGTGAAGGTTCCGGCGGGAGCATCGACCGTCCTCGCCGTCGAGGAAGCGACGCCGATTCAGAAGTCCGTCGACATCGGCACCGCGGCCGGCGTCGGCGATCTCAAGCTCTATCTCAAGAGCGCGAGCAAGCTCGAGCCCGAGACGCGCCAGCGCCTCGAGCAGATCGTCGAGATGCACCGCGCCATGGCCGAGCTCGAAGAGCGCATTCGCACGGCCGCGCTCCAGACAGGGACGTATCGCACGCGCATCGAGGAGCTCAACGGGCAGCTCGTTTCGCTCCGGCGCGTGCCGCAGGCCCAGGTGCTCAGCCGAAACCTCGCGCAGAAGATGGACGAGATCAGCCAGCGGCTGCAAAAGCTCACCATCCACGTCGCCGATCTCGAGGGGCAGCTCCTCGCTCAGCGCGTTTCGCTCGAGGATCGCCTGGCCGAGCTCACGCTCGCGAAAGCGGATTCCGCCGTCGCGTCGAAGTAAAGTGTGAGCAGAACGGCGCTCCAACGATTCCGAGCGGTTGCGCGGCGTCGGATGGCCACGGGTTCCATCGCACTCCTCGCGAGCGGTACTCTCGGACGATGGCGTTCATGCTTTACGCCGCAGCGCTGCCTTGCTTCCAGAGCACGTACCCGCCAGCGCGGCGAGGCTGAGTCGCGCATGATCTTCTTTGGAGCGGAGGAGTGCGCTCTCTTTCGACGAAGCGTCGCCCTGAGCGTCGGCGCGCTCGCCATCGTCACGTGTCGCACGCCGCCGCCGCTTCCGAGCTCGCCCGCCATGGCGGGCGAGTCGCCGGCTCCGCCGGTCGCCCCTGGCGAAGCGAGCGCCGGTCGTCCGCCGGAGGCGCCGGCACCCGCGGGCGCCTCGGCGATCGAAACCGCAAAGGCGCGCGATTTCTCGGTCGAGCAGCGCGAGCTCGCCGAGCGGTACGCGAAGCACCGCGCGCTCTCGACGCTTCGCGGCGAAGCATCGTATTACGGGAAGGCGTTCGCGGGTCGCAAGACGGCGAGCGGGGAAACGTTCGAGCCCGCGCGCTACACGGCGGCCCACCGCTCGCTCCCGTTCGGAACCGTGCTCCGGGTCACGCGCCTCCAGAAGAAGCAGTCGGTCGTCTACGTCCGGGTCAACGATCGCGGGCCTTTCGGCAAAAAGCGCCGGATCATCGACCTTTCGGAGGCCGCCGCGGGCGAGCTCGACATGCTACGCGACGGCGTGTGCGAGGTACGCGTGGAGGTGCTCGAGCGAGGCAAGCCGTGAGCGCGGCGAAGGGCGCGTTCGCAAGCTCGCTTCGCGAACGACTTGCCCCGGGCCGCGGAAGACCCGCGCTGCCCGTCGAGCGGGCCCTCGAGGGAGTGCGTGTCGAGCACGGCGTCGATTTCAGGCGGGCGCGTTCGCGCGCCGGATTTTCGCGCGGCCACCTCATCGACGTCGTCGTCGCGCTGCCCGGCGGTGTTTCGGATCGGCGCGAGTACGAAGCCGCTCAGGACTTGCTCACGGCGATGCTCGGCGAGGGCCGCGCGGGCGACTGGCTCGGCGAGCTCTCGCTCGAACCGGCTCCGCGCGGCGGATTGTTGAAGGTCCTCGACGCGCGTGCGCCTTCCGAGAACTTCTTCCCGGTCGAGGAGCTTCCCGCGGCCTTCGAGCGCGCCATCGCCGGTCTCCAGGCGGGCCTGCCGGAGCAGCCGTTCTGGGCGCTCGGCGGCGAGCAGCTCTGGACGATGCTCGAAGCGTCGGCGGAGCGCGCCGACGACTATCCGGCGCAGGACGATCTCTTGCTCGCGAGTACCTATTTGCCCGAGATGCTGAAGTGCTTCCTCTCGGGCTCGCCCTTTTCGTCGAGCCGCTTCTCTCGGCACGGCGAGCTCTTCGCCTACCTCAAGGCCGAGAGTCCACCGCAGGATCCGCGCCTGCTGCTCTCGACACGCCGCGTCCTCGAAGACGCGCTCGACGCGGCCCTCGTGAGCGAGCGCGCCGGCCGCGTCGTCGGGAGCGGGCTCGGCGTTCGCTACGCGTACATCGATTTCGCGTTCGCCGACGTCGACTGTGCGATCGACGTCGTCGCCACGGTGGGGCGCCGTGTGGGCTTGCCGGAGCGAAGTTGGATACTCTTCTGCGACTCCGAGCTCGAGCACGAATGGGCGGCCGTACACCCGAACGCCGCCGCCCCGCC
>DASUTR010000932.1:0-10771 GCA_036374535.1 Polyangiaceae bacterium | reverse complement strand
CCAAAAGCCCCATTGCCGCGGGGCGTGACGAAAGTTGTCACGCCGCCAGTCAGCTTCTCGCCGCCCTCGCGCCTCCATCTGCATAACTCTGCCGACAGGCCCTCTTTTGCGAGCCATTCGGTTGCGCCGAACGACATCGCTCCGGCTTATTTTCCTACGCGTCGCTAGGGCCTTTTGAACACGGCTCGTGAATGCTCGGGGGTGACCACAAATGTCACGCCTTGGAGCCACGCTAAAGAGATATAGAGCTTGAGTGAATGTTGGAGCCATTTTCAACATTCTTATTGAGGCAACGAAAGGACGAAAACCGATGAAGAGTCGAATTTGGACACCGGCCTTGTGTGCGCTCGGCGCGGTTTTGACCTCGGCTGCGCCTTCCGGCGCGGCTATCTCTACCGCGGTTCCGGCAATCGCCGGACGAGCTTTCGTCCCAGCTGAAGCAACCTGTTTTTCGAGTCCGAGCTTCTCGAACAGCGTGCAGAATACCTGTGCCGCACCACGTAGCTGGCTGGTTCCACTACCTCTCCAAGGCAACCAGTTGTCTTCGGCCAGCTTCACGTACCGAGCGTCCTCAGTAGGCTCGGGAGGCGCACCGCAGTGCCGGTTCGTGGTTAGAAGCAACAGCGATGCGAACGTCGCCTTGGGACCAGTGACTACCGTCGATCAAATCGATGAGTTTCTCGGAAACGCGAGCCTCACATTCGGGAACGCCACTCAGCATCTCGATTGCCTCTTTCCCGCGAGCCCGACCAGGCGGCTGACTGAATTCCACTCCAGCATGTAGAGATGGAAACACCGACAAGAAGCGGTAGCATCAGGCTTCGCTGGCTTTACGTCGTAGTCGCCATCGTCGGCGCGCTCGGCTCGGCTTTCTGGGTCGAGCGCGCCCGTGATGCGCGAATGAAGACGCTGGAGAGGGAGCTCCGGCGGCTCTCGGAAGAGCGCTCGACAGAGCGCGCCACGACATCCGAACGACACGGGCCCCCCGCGGTCGTTCACCGCACGCCGCTACACGACCCCTCGAAAACGCGAACACGCTCTGGACTGGGGCGATTCAATCCTATCGCGACCCTGTGGGCAGGGACGGAATCGTCACGAACGCGATCTATTTCGCAAGAGGTGATGCCGAGTTACCGCACTTGTGACTTGATCGGTCTTCTGCCCGGTCTCGCGCGCGATTCACGGGCAGTGGTCGAGACGGTGAGATCGGGCTTGGCCACTCCGTCGCCCCAGATGCGCACGGTGTTGTCCGCGGCGGCGACCTCCCACTCGAGGCAGAGCCACTTGCCCGCGTCCACGTCTCTGCTCGGGCCACAACAGGAACTAACGAGCACCGCAACCGAATTGACCTCCGCATTCCTCAGACAAGTCGCGAGCGGGGCTGCCGCGACCGAATCGGCACCGGTTCATTTTCATGAGCGATCGCGCGCTCGATGAGCATCGCCGCCGCTGTCGGATCCTGAGAGGCATTGGCCATCGCTGAGTGGACGCAACGAGCCCTGTCGAGTAAACACCACGAATGAGACGCTCGCTGGAGCTCGTGGTCCGAGGCGTGCTGCCACTCGTCGCGGTGGCGGCCTGCGAGAGCTCTCCGCCCCCGGGTACTCCCGAGAATACGGGCGGGGTCGCGACGGGTGGAGCCGGACTGGCTGCCGGTATGCCGAGCGGCGGCGTTTCGGGAGTCGGAACGGGCGGAGTCGGTGGTTCCTCGAGCGGGTCTGCCGGAGTCACGGGAGGAGTTGGCGGCTCGGCGAGCGGCGCGGGCGGCACCGGGGATTCGGGTGCCGCGGGCGCCTCGCCGGGCGGTGCGGGTGGAGCATCGACTGGCGGCAGTCCGCCGGGCGGAGCCGGTGGAACGGCAGGCGGCGGCGGTTCGATGCCGGGTGGCGCAGGCGGCGCGGCACAAGCTGGAACCGGCGGCGCTGGAAGCGGCGGCGCCGGAGGCTCGGGCGGCAGTCGCCCGGCACGCGTTCTCCTCTACTCGTTCAGCACGCTCAACATCCCGTCGGTGCCCCAGCAGCTCTCGATCCTCGAGGCAAAGCTCGAGAGCTGGAATTTCGAGGTCGAGCGTTCCGTGGACCCGGCGGTCTTTACCGACGCGAATCTCGCGCGTTTCGCGGCCGTCGGCATGATCAACACTTGTTTTTTCCCGTTCGGAGCGAACAACACCACCGGCGAGCCGCAGTCGTCCGCGCTGCAGCGGTTTTTGCAAGCGGGTGGTGGTCTCTTCGGCACGCACTGCGCCGACGTAACGTTCCAATCGGCCGCCACGCCCGTGCTCTACAACCGCCTCCTCGGCGGGCGCGCCAGCAGCGAAAACTTCGAAGGCAACAGCTCGTGTCGAAAGATGGGCGACCATCCGACGATCGCCGAGCTTCCGGAAACGTTCACGTACAACGGCAACCTCGACAATACGAACTACATCGGGACGGATTCGACCGTGCTCGTGAGGTGCCGTTGGGGCAACGCAGCTCAAACCGAAGTCGCCGTGTCGTGGGTCCGGAACGAGGGGGCCGGTCGCGTCTTCTTCACGAATTTCGGCAAAGTCGACGCCGACCTCACGAACGCGACGATCGGCGACGATCACATCATCTCCGGTCTCGCTTGGGTCCTCGGAAGACCGCTGCCTCTCTGAGTGTCTTCTCAGAAACGACCTTCGGAATCGCGCAGTTGCGGTCATTGCGAGCGCCGAGGAGCCAAGCCTGGGTCCGCAGCAGCAAACTCCGCCCGCGTTGGAAAAATGCGGCACCTGTAACCCTAACGGGGTAGGGGCCCACTAAGCCGCCATGGTCCTGCGCCCGGTGCCCTCGAGTCAGCCTGTGCGACTCGTACGTCCCACCGAAGAAGCGGATCTCGTCGCGCGCTGCACGGCCGGAGACCCCGCCGCGCAACGAGCGCTGTTCGAGCGCGAACGCGCCCGAGTGCACGCGCTCCTTTTCCGTGTCGTGGGTTCGAACGCCCACATGGACGATCTCCTGCAGGACACGTTTTTGCAGGTGTTTCGCTCCCTGCCCACGTTCCGGGGCGAGTCGTCCCTCCGCACCTGGATCGACCGCTGCGCTGTCCGCGTCGCGTTTTCCCATTTCGGGCGCAAGGCCCGCGCCCCGGTGCTCGAGTGCGTTCAAGACGTCCCGTCCGAAGCCCCGAGCGCCGAGGAACGCACCTCGATGAGGGAAGCCGTCCGTCGCTTGTACGCGGAGCTCGATCGGCTCGAGCCGCGCCAGCGCTTGGCCTTCACGCTGTTCGCGATCGAGAACCGAACGCTGCGCGACGTAGCGGAGATCATGGAGTCGTCGCTCGCGACCGCGAAGATACGCGTCTTTCGCGCGCGCCGTGCGCTCGAGAAACGAGCCAAGCAGGATCCGCTGCTCTCCGAGTTTTTCCCATGACCGCGCCCGCGGCGAGGGACCTTCAATGAAGAAACTGAACCTGATCGAAGTCGAACCCCTGAGCGAACAGCGCTGGTCGAAAATCGAACGCTCGCTCGTGTCGCGCCTTGCCGCCGAGGCGAGCGCCGAGGCAATGCGTCGTCCGCGAGCGGGCTTTCCCTGGGGCAGGCGCGCGTGGCTCGTGGCGGCCGCTCTCGTGGGCGTGCTCGCGAGCGCAGGTTTGCTCGCGTTTTCGAGCTCGGAGCGCCTGGTGGCCGAGCAACCCTCGCGCATCACGACGGGCGCAAGCGCTTCGCATCTCGCGCTCTCCGGCCTCTCGCTGGACGTCGAACCGGAGTCCGCGGTGGTCGTGGGTCCCGAGACGCCGCAGGGTCTCCTGATCGTGGTCGATCGCGGCACCATCGTGTGTGACGTGGCGCCTCGCCCGCAGGACGCGCCGCTCATCGTGCAGGCGGGGGCCGCTCGCGTGCGAGTCGTCGGTACTCGCTTCAGCGTGACGCGGCTCGGTGAGTCCGCTCGCGTGAAGGTGGACGAAGGCGTCGTGGAGGTGAGCTTTCGGGGAGGGAGCGCTCGTGTCGGCGCCGGTGAACGCTGGCCGTCCGAGGCGACGCGAGAGCCCGTGGCCGAGCCCGCCGTCGTGGCGAACGACGCCCCACGCCCGCGCCCGGAAGGGTCCGCGCGCACGGCGAGCCCGCCGCCGCGCTCGGCTTCGACGCCGGTAAAAGCCCGTACCGCTCCCGAGCCCTCGCTCGTCGAGTCCGCTTCGCCGCAAAAGCCGCCGGCGCCGTCGCGCCAGGCTTTGTTCGAAGAGGCCACGCTGCTCGAGCGCAGCGATCCCGAGCGCGCCGCGCGGCTCTATGCGAATCTGCAGTCCGGCGGTGATTCGTGGGCCCAGAACGCGCTCTACGCGTGGGGCCGCTTGGAGGCGACGCGCGGGAACCGCGGCGAGGCACGCCGCCTGCTCGAGCGCTATCTCGAGCGCTACCCGAGCGGCAGCAACGCCGAGGATGCTCGAGCCGTGCTGACGCGACTGAGGTAGTCTGCGGCGAACGGTGCCGAGGCTTTCCGCTGCATTGCTCGCCTGCATTGCTTGGCTGTGCGCTGCGAGCGCTGCGAGCGGAGCGGAACGCCGCGTCGTCGTGTTGCAGCCGGACGAGGAGCTGTTCCGCGCGGTGGCGCTGTCCCTGTCCGCGTGGGGCATCGATACGACCGAGAGCGACGCGGCCCCGCCCGAACCGTCACAGCCCGAAGCCGTGCAGGCCGCGTCCCGATTGGCGCGCGAGCTCGGCGTCGAAGCGGTCATTTGGATCTCGACCGCCGACCGGGGCTCGCTGCTCTGGGTCTTCGACGCGCGCGCGGGCGACGTTACGACGCGCCTGCTCGCGGAGACCCCCCCGTTCGACAGCGCCGGCGCAGCGGCGGTCGCCCTGAGCGTCAAGACCGTGCTCCGCTCGAGCGTCCTCGCGCCTCCAGCCGAACGTTTCGGAGCCCAGCCGCCCGCTCCGGCACCGAGCGAACCGCCGCGCGCCGATCGGTCGTTCGCTCTCGAGCTCGGTGCCGGAGGCTACCTCGTCGCGGAGCGGCAGGCCGCGCTCCGGCTCGAGCTCGCCGCGCTCGGATGGATGCTGGCGTCGCGACGCTTGGGCGTGAGCCTCGAGTTTTCGACCGGACCGTCCCTCGAGCTCGACGATACGGGTTTCCGGGGGCGATACCGGGAGATCGTCGCGGGCGCCAGCGTGCGCTACCGCGTCGTCCGCGAACGGACGTTGTCGGCCGCCGTTTCGCTCGGTGGGGCCGCGCACTTCACGTCTCTCGAAGCGACGCTCGAAGGCGAGCTCGAACGAAGCGCGCATCGTGTCAATCCGTCGCTCGACGCGGAGGCGAGCGTCAGCGGGCATTGGGCGAGCGCTTACTTGGGCGCCGCGCTCGGGCTCGCTTACTTCCCGACATACCGGCGTTACCTCGTCGAAGGGGAGCCGGTCTTTTCGCCCTGGCCGATCGCCGCGGGCTTGCGAGGCTATGTCGGTGTCGACCTCTTCTGACCAGCTTGCGGCGGGCCTTCGAGCGCGCGCGTGCGGGAGCGCGTTGGCGGTCGCGCTGTGCCTTCTCGGCTGCAGTCGGGAAGACATCGAGCTTGCGCCTCCGCCGGGCGATGCGCCGCCACCCGAGGACTGCAGCGCCGCCGTTCCCGAGGATCTGCTCGCCGCTCGCCCGCCGATGGGATGGAACGGCTACAACGCCTTTTCGGAATGCGACTCCGCCCTCAACGAGTCGCTACTCCGAAGCACCATCGACGCGCTCGTCGAGAGCGGCATGCAGAGCGCGGGCTACCAGTACGTGAACCTCGATCTCTGCTGGCAGTTGGCTCGCTCGAGCGAAGGGCTGCGCGTCTTCGACCCCGTGCGTCTGCCGAGCGGCATCGAGACGCTCGTGAACGACGTGCACGCTCGCGGGCTGTCTCTCGGCGTCTGGGCGCCCGTTCAAGACTGCCGCCAGGAGCCGGGCAGTGAAGGGTACGAAACCGTCGATGCGGAAACCTACGCGGCGTGGGGCGTCGACTACGTGAAGTACGTCAACTGCGACGTGCCGAACCCCGTGGACGCGCCGATTTCGGCGTTGGCTGCGGCGCTCGCGAGCACCGGCCGGCCCATCGTGCTCAGCGTGTCGGCCGCGCCGTTTCGCGAGTGGATGCGCGAGACCGCGCAGCTCTGGCGCACGGCCGGCGACATCGAGGCGACCTTCGACTCGATCGTGAGCCAGATCGACGCGGCCGTGCCCCTCGCGGCGTACGCGCGTCCCGGTGCGTTCAACGATCCCGACATGCTGGAGATCGGTAACGGCGAGCTCAGCGAGGGCGAGATGCGCACTCAGTTCTCGGTCTGGTCGATCCTCTCGGCGCCGCTCCTCGCCGGCAACGATCTCACGACGATGAGCGAGGAAACGCGCGCCATCCTCACGAACAGTCGGGTCATCGCGCTGAACCAAGATCCGCTCGGGCTCCAAGCCGCGCTCGTGCGTCGCGAAGGCGACGTCGATGTGCTGGCCAAGCCCCTCGCCGAATGCGGCGCGCGCGCGCTGGTTCTGTGGAACCGAGGGCTCGCGAGCGTCGACGTCTCGGTTTCGTTGGACGAGCTCGGGCTCGAGCCCGAGGACGCGCTGGTGCACGATCTCTGGAGCGACGAAGCATGGACGGCTGCGGCGCCCGCCTTCAGCGTGACGGTGCCCGCGCACGACGTCGCGGCGCTGCGTGTCACGGGTGTGGAACCGCCTCGCCCGCGCGGTCGCGCCTACCTCAGCGATCTCCGAGCGACCTATGTGACGAACGGCTTCGGTCCCGTCGAGCTCGATCGCACGAACGGCGAGGCCGCCGCTCTCGACGGTGCGCCCATTCGATTGCGTGGCGCTGCCTACGACAAGGGCCTCGGCGTCCACGGGCCATCGCTCCTTCGGTACCGGCTCGGTCGTGCGTGCTCGCGGTTCGCGGCCGACGTCGGCATCGACGACGATCAGGGCGGGCTCGGGTCGGCCCAATTCGAACTGTGGGCGGACGGCGAGCGACTCTTTCAAAGCGGTGTGCTGACGGGCTCGAGCCCCGCGCGCTCGGTCAACATCGACGTGAGCGGGCGGAGGGAGCTCCGGCTGTTCGTGGGGACGGGCGGGGACGGCGACGGCCACGATCACGCCGTCTGGGCGGGAGCCCGGCTCGAGTGCGACGGCGGCCCCGGCGGTCCCTGAGGCCGGCAGGGGATTGCGTAACCTATGAGCAGTCCCGGCCCACTACCTGGGTGATTGCGTCGCAGCACGCCGAGCTTTCGGCATCAGCAGAAAATTTTTTGCTAGATGGACTCGTACGCCTACTCCGCCTCCGCCGGCCCGCCTTCGCCCGAAAACCTCCACGCGCGGTGCGCTCGAAAGATCGGGCGCCACATCGGTCGGGTGCTCGGCCCCGACACCGAGCACGAAGACCTGGTGCAAGAAGTGCTCATGACGGTCTTCGATAAGCTCGGCACGCTACGAAATCCGGCGTGCTTCGACGCGTGGGTCGCCCAAGTGACGGTGAACACGCTGCGGCAGAAGATGCGGCAGCGGCGCCTCCACCGCCAGGCGCTCGGGGTATGGCTCGAGCTCGGAAATGGCACGGTCGAAACCAACGTCGAGGCGAGGTACGTCGCCGATCGGGCGTTGCGGGTACTCGAACGCTTGTCGCCGAGCGAGGGCGCTCTTCTCGTCGCGCAGTGGTTCACCCCCGGCAAGGCCGACGCGCTCGCTGCGAAAGCGGAGCGCTGCTCGCTCTCCACGGCGCAGCGGCGGTTGAAGCGGGCGCGCGTGCGTTTCGAGAACCTCGCGCGCCGAGATCCGGCGCTCGCCCCCCTGTTCGACGAAGCGAAGCCTTCGAGCGGCTGAGGGGCGACACGAGCGAGCTCGAAAGCGATCGCATTTCTTTCTTGATGCTCTTTCGGGGGCAAAGGGCACTTGAACTAATGGGTGTGCGCTCGCCGGCCGCGTGCGGATCCGATGGGCACTTGGTGGAACCGGTTTCAGGCGGGGAAGGGGGGGGGCGGGCTCACGGAAGGCTCGAGTGCCTTCGCCGGCGGGCGTGGACGGTGAGAGCGACGAGCCCGAGCGCCAGCACCGCGAGACCGCGGTCGAAAGGGGACGTTCCGCGGTCCGGGCGCACAGCGCAACCGAGAGCGGTCGCGGGAGGTTTCGCGTGGCGCCGCATCGAGCCGCCGGAGCTCCCGTCCGTCGAGCCGCCGCCCGAACCCCCGCCGATGGCTCCCGCCGCCGGGCCTCCGCCGCTCGTCGGCGTCCCACCGGCTCCTGCCGGCGCGCCTCCGTCGACGGCGACGCATTTTCCACGCACGCACGCGCCTCCGTCGGGACAGCGCACGCCGTCGTCGACGGTACCGTTGCAGTCGTCGTCGAGATAGTTGCAGAGCTCGGCGCGGGGCTCACCGGGAGTGCAGTCTTCGGGTACGCACGTGTTGCTCTCGCGCCGGCAATAGCCCTCGCCGCACTGCGGGCGCACGCGCTCGTCCTCCCGCGCGTCACAGTTGTCGTCGATGCCGTTACAGACTTCCGTCGCGCCCGGATGGACTTCGGGATTCTGCGGAGAACAGTCGCCGTCTTCCGCGGCGTAGCCGGGGATGCCGACGCAACCGAGGACGGGTGTTCCGGTGCGGAGCGCGTAGTATCCGTCGCCGTCGTCGTCGGGCCAGAGCTCCGCGGGGACCGAATCGTCGTCGACTCGTTCGTCGCAATCATCGTCTTTTCGGTTGCACGTTTCCTCTGCCGCGGGATTCACCCGAGGATCGTTGTCGTCGCAGTCGCCCGCGCGCGTCGAGCGCCCCGCGGGAACGGGCGCGCCCTCACAACCGATGCCGGTTTCGAAAAGCTCGGTGCCGTACCCGTCGCCGTCCAAGTCCGAGTAGTGCGCGACGCCGGGACAGCCGAAAGCCGCGGCGAAGCGGGTCATCCCCGCCTGATCGCCGCTGGAGCGTCCGTCGCCGTTGCCCGCGAGCGCTGCGATGTCGAGCACCACACCGCCGGGCTCGCCCGGAGCACGCCAACCGAAGCGAAACGTGACCGTTCCGCCCTGGGCCGCGCGGGGCGCGACGTGAAGAAGGCCCGAGGCCGGTTCGAGTACCAGGCCTTCTCCCGAAAGCTCCGCCAGCGCGCCGCTCTCCGGCTTGCTCACGAACATGCCGCCGACCGAAGCGGCGCCGTCGCTTCGTCGAATCGTCACGGTAAACGTTACGTCG
The DNA here is from genome assembly GCA_036374535.1 of Polyangiaceae bacterium. Classification (GTDB taxonomy): domain Bacteria; phylum Myxococcota_A; class Polyangia; order Polyangiales; family Polyangiaceae; genus PMG-095. Next base: position 1,620 of record DASUTR010000932.1, on the reverse strand, counting down.
TCGTTCGGTCCGAACGACGAGGGGCTCGCGGACACCTGAATCATTGCGCCGAGCGCGCCGTGGCAGCCGCTGCAGTCCGTCGTCTCGATGCCGTCGCGCTTGGCGCTCGCGCGCTCCGCGTTCAGCAACGTCACGGCACACGCGAGGAATCCAACGGCTAGCGGTGTCGTTACGCGACGTCGCATCGAGCTCGTGCCGATCGCGCGAGCACTTCTCGCCATGTAAGAAGCGCTGTCACGAGGACGTGTCCCAGCCGTACCGTCGATGCCGCCCGACCGCCACCCGTTCCCTCCCCGCCACGACGGCAAAGCGCGGGTGACCCGACGCGCGCGCGACGTATCGCAATTCGTAGGGCTGGAACCGGTACCGGTTTCGGCGTAATCGCTGCGAATGGCCCGATCCATGACGGACGGCGGCCGGTCGCGCCACTGCCCTAGCGACGGAAATGGCCGATCCCGGCGAAGGGTCACAGTGGAATGCCACCCGGGGCGGCAAGGAAACCGCATTCAAGCTCTCCCCCGCCCGAGGTCTCACCCTTCGAAGGCGTCTACCGGCAGTATTTCGATTTCGTTTGGTCGTCGGTTCGGCGCCTCGGCGTCGGCGCCGAGGCCCTGGACGACGTCGTCCAGGAAATCTTCATCGTGATCCACGCACGCCTTCATACGCTCGAGAAGCCCGACGCCCTGCGCAGCTGGATCTACAGCATCGTAAGGCGCACGGTGAGCGCTCATCATCGCTCGCAACGCGCGAAAGAGATTTCCGGCGTTGCCTTCGCCTCGGAGCCTGACGTGCGGCCGCGCCCCCTGACTCCATTCGATCGCGCCGAGCAGAACGACAAGATCAAGCTTCTGTTCAGCGTCCTCAGCGACCTCGATGAAACGAAGCGCGAAGTCTTGTTGATGGCCGAGCTCGACGAGCTCACGGCGCCCGAAATCGCCGAGGTGCTCGCGATTCCCTTGAACACCGTGTATTCGCGGCTGCGGGCCGCCCGCATCGCCTTCGAAGAGGCGCTCGCGCGGCGAGCCGCACCGCTCGAGGGGACGGGTTAGCATGGTCACCAGTCGTGGGAACGAGGCGGACGAACTCGTGCGGTCGGCTCGCGCCGCTCTGCGTCCGACCGACGAAGATCGGGAGCGCGTGTACCGCGCTCTCGTGCCGCGTATCGGCGTCGGAGCGGGCGCCGGCGCCGGAGTGTTGCAGGTGCGTTCCGTCGGAACGCTGCCCGCGAAGGGCGCCGTAGCGAAAGTCAGCGCCCTCGTGCTCGGACTCATCGGCGCGAGCTCGTTCCTGGCGTACCCGGAGCAGAAGCCGCTCGTGGCGGACGCGCACGTCACCCTCCCCGCTCGAGCGGTGCCGCCCCTGCGAATGTCGAACGTCACGCTCGACGCGAGCGCCGTGCGCATCACGTCGTCCACGGAACGTCCCGCGGCGAAGGCGGAGTCGACCGGTCAGGGTTCGTCCGACCTCGCGGGCGAGGTCGCCATCCTTTCGCGCGCCGGTACCGAGCTCCACGCAGGGCACCCGTCTGAAGCGTTGAAGGAGCTCGAAGAACACCGGCGAGCATTTCCCCGCGGGGCGCTCGTGCAGGAGCGCTCTGCTGCAAAGATCCAGGCGCTTTGT
>DASUTR010000931.1:0-3967 GCA_036374535.1 Polyangiaceae bacterium | reverse complement strand
CTCGATGACGGGCCCGGGAACGCGTCCGTTGTAACCGTACCCGGCGACGATGCTGCCCGGAGCGATCTCCCACTCCGTTTCACGCGCCTCGAGGTCCACGCGGACGGTGTCGGGACTGGTCTCGACCGTCTCGGGCGCGGGTTCAGCGCTGGTCCGGGAAGACACAACGTGTCGGGCCGAGTGGTGGTGATGGTGCGTTTTCATTGATGTTTTCTCCTGGCGGCCTTCGGACTCGCCGTCCGAGTCAACGTGGAGACGCACGGGGCGGCGGCCCATTACAGGAGGAACGCTACCGGTCAGAAAACGCTCCGAGGTCTGTAATGGCACGCGTTCCGGAGCGTCTCTTGGCGGATGCAATCGGAAGGCCCGCATGATCGATCCGAGCACCCCGTTCGCGGGCGGCTTTATGGCGGTCTCGTCGCGAGCGCTCACCTGGCGAACGACGCCATCACGAGCATGCTGCCGGTGCTTCTGCCCGGCTTCGCGGGTCGCTTTCAGCTGACTCCGTCGGAGCTCGCAGCTCTTGCCGGCGGCTTCGCCGTCAGCACGTCGTTGCCCCAGCCCTTCTTTGGCTCGCTTGCGGACCGCTTCGGGGGGCACCGCATCGGGGCGCTCGGACTCGCAGTGTCGGGTCTGCTCATCGCGTCTCTAGGGTTCGTCTCGTCACTGGCCTGGTTGTGCGTGCTGCTCCTGCTCGGCGGCTTGGGTTCCTCGGCCCTTCATCCCGCTGGGCTCGGTTTGGCGCGTGCTGCTTCCGACAGGAACCCGGGCCTCGGCGTGGCGCTCTTCAACGCGGCGGGAATGGCGGGCGGAGCCGCGGGGCCGCTACTGGTGGGTATCCTCACCGCAGCACTGGGTTCGAATGGCGGAGCGTGGGCGGCAGTCCCGGTACTGGCGATCGCCCTGCTCCTCTTTCGTTTCGCTCCCCGCACTCCCGTCGCCGCGCCGGTGGATCGGGTTTCGCCGCGCACGACTCTTCAGTCGCTCCGCGGCCCCCTCGGTCCGCTCGTGCTCGTCGCGGTTTGCGCGAACCTCGTGACTCTGACGTTTGCGAGCGCGGCACCCGTGTGGCTCGTCGTCGAGCGCGGTATCGAGGCGGATTCACCCATCATCGGCTGGACGCTCGCGACGTTCTGGGGCGGCGCGGCCGTCGGCGGGATCTGGGGCGCCTCGCTCGGTCGCTGGCTTGCTCCGAGGTCGGTCGTCGTCGGCAGCCTCGCTCTCTCGCTGCTCCCGCTCCAGGGAGTTCTCGTCTCTCGACCGGGCTCCGTTTCATACCTGATCGCCGTCGTGGCCGCCGGCGCGTTGCTCTTCGCGCACACCCCGCTCGTCATGACTCGAGCGCAGGAGTCGGCACCGGGGTCGAACTCGGCCGTAGCCGGCGTTCTTCTCGGAGGAACGACCGCCGTCGCGGCGGTGATCTACGCCGGCCTCGGTGTCGCGCAGGCGGCGATAGGCCTCGGCGGCACCATTGCCGCCACGTTCTTCGTCGTGCTTCCGGCGGCCGGCATCGCCGCGTGGGCTCTCGCTCCTGCGCCACGCGCACCGCTCCGAACTTTCCACACTCGCCCTGCTGCCCTGACCGTTCGACCGCGGGTTCTGCTTTGGTCGTCGTGCGCGTGCTAGACTTTCCGCATGGCTACACGGGCGAGGGGCCTCGATTCTGGCCCCGTGTTCATCGCAGTTTCGGCGTGTCTTCTGAGCGCCTGCTCCTCGGAGGGCATGGACATGGATGGCAAGGGCCACGAGATGGCCGTCCCTTCCAGCGTTCCAATCGCAGCGATCACCTACGATGCGTTGTTCGTCGTCAACGGAGGAGAGAGCACGGTCAGCGTGATCGACACGCAAAGCAACGAAGTCGCGGCGACCATCGAGCTCGACGACGCGAATTTTCCCCATCACCTCTATCTCAGCGCCGATCGTCGGCACATGCTGCTCGCCGTGCCGGGAATGGACATGAGCACGGGCCACACGGGTGGGACACACGACATGATGGGCGCCGTCATGCTCCTCGATTCGACGACGGGAGCCACCGTCGAGGCTCGCATGACGCCCATGATGAACCACAACGCGATTTTCTCGCCGGACGGTTCGGAGGTTTGGACGTCCCAGATGGCAGAGCCCGGCGCAGTGCTCGTGCTCGACGCGATGACGCTCGACACGCTCCGGACGGTCGAGGTCGGCGACCATCCGGCCGAGGTTACCTTCTCCGCAAGTGGAACCTACGGATTCGTGGCCAACGGCGGCTCCGACTCCGTAACCGTCATCGACACGCAGTCGAAAGCCGTCGTGCAAACGATCGACGTCGGTGAAGATCCCGTGGGCGCCTGGCAGGGAGCGAACGGCGTCGCGTACGTGGACAACGAAAGGGCGCAGACGATCACCGCCGTCGACACGGACACGCTGGAAGTGATCCGCACGTACGACCTCGGCTTCATGCCGGGAATGGCCGCGCTCGGTCCGGACGACCGGCTCTGGGTAACCGATGCGACCGGCGGTGGTGTCGCATTTTTCGCAACGGACAGCGACAGGAGGCTCGGCGAAGTCGCGACGGGCGTCGGCGCCCACGCGATCGCCTTCAATGGCGATGGGACCAAGGCTTACATTTCGAATCAAATGGCGGACACCGTGTCCGTGATCGACGTCGCAACCTCGAGCGTTGAGAGCACCATCACGGTGGGATCGAAGCCGAACGGGATGGTGTGGAGACCCGAGTAAGATCGCGCCGCGGTCTGCCTCACGCCGTGTAATGGCTCGCTAGCGGGGAAAGCGCTGCCGTGACCCTGGTGAAGGGAGATCTCCGGGGCATCGTGCGGGCTCGCAGTCTCAGCAAGAAGACGATCGCCAACATCGAGCAGAACCTCTTCTTCGCGTTCGTCTACAACGCTGCGGGTGTGCCGATCGCTGCCGGACTGCTCTATCCGTTCTTCGGGCTCTTGCTGTCGCCGATGATCGCCGCAGCCGCCATGAGCGGGAGCTCGGTGTCCGTCATCGTGAATTCTCTGCGCCTACGTCGGGCGGAGGTGTGATCGATGCGCGCGACGGTCTCGCAAGAGTCATCCGACACGAGGGCGCTTCGCAACGAGCTTACCGATGAAACGGAACGCGAACCCGCTGCCGAATCCGAGCCCGAGGCCCACGAGGCCCGCGTACCCGACGCAGCCGCAAGCCATAGCGCCCGTGAGCAACGCCAACGCCGACGCCGACAGCCAAAACCCGATTCCGCTGCGACGACGAATCCCGGCAGCGGCGACCGCGAAACCGGCGACGACGCCGCCCGTCGCGCATGCCGGGATGCAGAGGGCCATGCATCGATCGCCCATGCAAGCATGCCCGACGTGGTTGGCGCACAACGTCAGTACGAGAGGCACGAGTCCCGCGGCGACTCCGGGAAGTACGGCGCGCCTGAGGTCGCGACCGTACCAGAGGAGCACGGCGCCTGCGGCGAACAACGCGATGCCGAACGCCACGGTCGTCGACGGATGTTTCGCGAGCAGCGCGGCCGCAGCCACGACCGCGAGGACGGGCGCGAATCCGAGCAATGCACGCCGCATTCGCGCGAGCTCGTAGTGGACGCGCGCGCGCTGCTCGACTCGCTCAACCGATTCCATAGAGCCTCCGGAGCGTCTGTCGCAGGCGACCGAGCGCGCGCTCGCGCCGCTTCCGAATCGTCGCGCCCGCGGGCGCCTCGTCGGCGAACGTCGAGAGAAGCGTCTCCCGATCGAGCTCCGACAGCTCGCCCATCGCAACGAGCGCCGCTTCGGCAAGCTCGCGCTTCATGAAAGCCTCCTCTTCATCGCCGCCGGCGCTCTCTTGCTCCCGATCATCGAGCACTTCGCGCCGGCGCTGGCGCTTACGCTGCAGCGTTCGACACTCCCAAGCCGCGATGGCGAGAGCCCAGGGAACGGCAGGCCGCGACGCATCATAGTCGCCCGCACGTTCGAAGATCTTCTGCATGGCTTCTTGC
>DASUTR010000930.1:0-26917 GCA_036374535.1 Polyangiaceae bacterium | reverse complement strand
GACGAGCTCGCGCGTGCCTGCGTCGATTCGGCCGATTGGCCCGAGCTCGCGCGCATGGCCCCGCGCTCGCTCTCGGCGCTGTTCAGTAAGCTCGATCGTGATGAAAACCTGGGCTGGTTAGCCGGTCGTCCGGAGGTCCAGCTCGGTTTGGCCCGCGTGCTCGGGACCAATCGCGAAACGATCCGGCTCGCCCTCATTCCGAAGAAGGGCGCTGAGCCGAGTCGCTTCGTCACCTGGGACGTTCTTCCGTACGCCCGCGTGCTCGACCTGGTCGAGGAGTCGCTCTTTCCTGGACTCCCCTCCGAAGTGCTCCGGCCCGGCGGCTGGCAGAAGCTCGTCTGGCTCGCGCCGAACGGCGCCGGACGCTCCCTCGTCGGAGCCATGCTCGAAGCGCGCGGGCTCGCGCAGCATCTGTCGGCCCCTTGCATCGCCGATACGGCCATTCCCAACGCCCGGCCGCTCTTTCTCGAGCTCGGGTCGGGCGAGGGGCTCGACCTCGAGGCGGTGCCGCCCGGCATCTGCGTCGCGCTCCCGGAAACGTCGTCCGTTCCCGCATCGAGCGACGCGCGAGTCGTGCGCTCGCGACCCGTCGCCGAGGTGCTCGACGAGCTCGTCGCGTGGTGCCGCGCCCGGCTCGCCGCGAACTCGGGCCTCGAGCCCGCGCGATTCGTACGCTGGCTTCGCTCGGGCCCGCTCGAGTCCGGCACCGTACTGAGCGCGGGCGACGTGCTCGGGCTCGCCGGGCTCGCGGACGTGCTCGGCATAGAAGCGCTCGAAACGCAGCCGCTCGCCCGCGTCGCCCGCGACGTGGTGCGCCGGCGCGGTGCCGAGCGGCTCGACCCCGACGGTCCGAGCACGCCGTGGGCGCGTCGCTCGGGGTTCGACGCACTCGTCGCGATCCAGCGGCGCTTCATCGCGGACGGAGAGCCGCCGTTCCTCGAGCGCTCGTCCGAAGCGTGGTCGCTCGTGTTGCCCGCGGAGCTCCGCCACGGCCCCGATCTCGAATGGTTGCGGGCCGCCTTGCCCGGAGCCGAACCGGGCCTCCTGCGTTCCGACGTGGAACGCGCGGTCACGAAGCTTCCGCCCGGAGCTTTTCGCTTGCTCCGCACGTTCGAGACGCTCGGGGTGCTCGAGCGTTCGCCGAACGACGGGCTCGCGTTGCGCCCGCATTGGCTCGTCCGCGTCGCGATGGGCGAAGCGCTCGCCGAGCTCGTCGACGGCCCGCCCGCCGGATTCGGCGAAGCGCTGCTCTCGCCGAAAACCGCGCTCCTCGCCGCGCGACGGCTCTTCGAGCGCGCGCACGCCGCGAAGCTCTTGCTCGACGACGTCATCGAGCCGGACGCCCTCGATTCGCCCGTCCACGCCGCCGCGGTCGAAGGGGCGTTCCGCAGCGTCGGGCTCGCCGCGCTCTTCGGCACGGAGCCGCCCGCCGACGGCACCGAAGCGCTCTGGAACGAGGGCCTGCGCTTGGCATTCGAACCGCCCGGCGCGCTCCCGTCGCCGCGCATCGACCACGCCGCGCTCGACGCCCCGGAGCCGAGCGCGTGGCTGCTCGGTCGCGGCGCTTTCTTCCTCGGCGCGCTGGCGCTCTCCGAGGGCCTCGAAGCCTCCGAGGGACGCGCGCACGCCCTTTTACGCCCGTGGCAAGCGACCCGCGCACCCGACGGGCTCTCGGCGGTCCTCGATGTCGTGTCGCGCGACCTCGAGCACCCCGGCGCGCCCGCCGAGCTCGTGGCTCACGCGACGGCGCTCGTTTCGCGGCTTCGCGCCGTCCTCGGACCGCTCGGACCGAACGATACGCCCCATCACCTCGAACGGGCTTCGGTGGTCGCCGACGAAACGGCGCTCGGCGTGCTCACCTGGGCGAGCCTCGCGCCCCTCGCGACCGATCGCATCGCCCGCATCGGCACGCGCGAGCTCGTCGTCACACGAAAGCTCGAGCACGCCTTCGCGGAAGGCGTCGCCGCGGCGTACCGCGACGCCGGCTTCCCGCCGGAAGGTGCCGGCGTCCTGCTCTCCCCGGAGCTCGCGGCCCTGCTCGTCTCGAACGCTCCGGACGACGTCCTCACGGCACTCCTCGCGCGCCTTGCGGAAACGGGCGCGGCCGAGCTCGTCGGCTCGCGTCTTCCCGCGCTCCTCGAGCACGCCCCTCACGATCTGCCCGTCGCTCTCTTTCGTGAGCTCCCCGAACCCGCGCTCGGCGCGGCCGTCGCGTTCGCCGCGCGCGCGCACCGCGACGACGTTCTCCTCGAGCTCTGGCGACGCTTCCCCGACGCGCTCGCGCGGACGCTGCACGCGCGCCTCGTCCGTACGGACGACGCCTCGCGCTCGGCCGTCGGCGCGCTCTTGCGAACCGCTCCGCGGGAAGCCAGACCCGCGCTCGTCCGCTCCCTCGACGACATCGAAGCTCTGCTCAAAAGCCCGGCCGAAACGCTCGCATCCGCCCGCTCGCTTCTCCACTTGCACATCGCCGAGCGCGGGCCCGGCTGGCGCGACGTTTATTCCCTGTTCGGCGAGCTCGAAACCCGCTGCCGCGCTCTCACGCGTCTCTCGGCACCGGTTCCTTCGACGCGCCGGCCACCGGCGAATTAGCCGCCTGCGGCGCCTGGAGCGCGGTAACGTCGGGGGGTGCGCGTCGTTCGGCTGACGAAGTTCGGGCTCGACGGGCTCGCGCTCGAGGAGGCGACCGACCCCGCACCCGGAGCCGGCGAGGTGCTGCTTCGCGTGCGGGCGGTCTCGCTGAATTACCGTGACGTGCTGATCGCCCGCGGACAGTACGATTCGCGGTACAAGCTGCCGCTCGTGCCCTGCTCGGACGCGGCGTGCGAGGTCGTCGCGGTCGGCGACGGCGTCACGGACGTGCGCGCCGGAGAGCGCGTGAGCCCGATTTTTTCGCGCGGCTGGCACGACGGGCCGCCGACGCGCGAAACTCCGCGGCGAGCGCTCGGCGGGCCGAACGACGGGACGCTCGCCGAGCTCATCGTCGCCGCGGCGGGCGATGTCGCGAAGGTGCCCGCGTACCTCGACGACGCCGAAGCCGCGACGCTCTACTGCGCGGGGCTCACCGCGTACCGAGCGCTGTTCGAGCTTTCGGCGACGAACGAGCGAACGCGCGTGCTCGTGCTCGGGACGGGCGGCGTTTCGACGTTCGCCGTGTCGCTCGCCCGCGCGGCGGGCGCGGACGTGACGGTGGTGAGTCGCGATGCGGGCAAGCTCGAGCGTGCGCTCGCGCTCGGCGCGACGCGCGGGTTTTGCTCCACGGACGTGCCGAATTGGGGCGTCCCCGTGCGCGACGCGACGAACGGCGGCGTGGAGCAAGTGATCGACGTGGCGGGCGGGAGCACGCTCGCGGAGGCGCTGCACGCCGTTCGGCCGGGCGGCACCATTTCGCTCATCGGCGCGAGCGCGGGCGGACGCGGCGCGGCGAGCGCAACACCGAGTCTCTTGCCGGCCGTCATGCGCGAGGTGCGGCTGCAGGGCGTGCTCGTCGGGCCGAAGTCGAGCTTCGTCGCGTTCGCCGGCGCGCTCGAGCGTTGGCGGCTCCGGCCCGTCATCGACGCGAAATTCCCGCTCTCGAACGCGCGAGCGGCGTTCGAGCGCTTGGCGAACGAAAGCCCTTTCGGCAAAGTCGTCGTCACGCTGTGATGGAACACAATCCCTTCGAACCCCCGAGCGAGCTCGCGGACGTAGCGCGCGGCGAAGCGCTCGCGGGTGAGTCGCGCGGCAAGAAGATGTACGTTCCGAACCACGTCGCGCTCGCGGCGTTTCTCGGAACGCCCCTCGCCGGCGCTTGGCTTATCGCGGCGAACTACGTGGCGCTCGGGCGTTCCGGCGACCGCACGAGGACCCTCGTCATCGGCTTCGTAGCGACGCTCGTCCTCTTCGGCGTCGCGAGCCTGCTGCCGGACGGCTTTCCGGGCACCTTCCTCGGGATCGCGTACGCCATCGCGCTGCGCGAGCTCACGCGGCACCTGCAGGGTAAGCAAATCGACCACGTCTTGGCGAGCGGCGGAACGAAGCATTCGGGCTGGCGCGCCGCCGGCGTCGGCGTCCTGTTCCTCGTGCTCGCTCTCGCCGTGCTCGGCGCCGTCGTCGTGCTGTCCGGGGAGAACCTGCCTTCGGACTGACGCGCCGGCTATTCGGGTTTTGCGCAGCGCGTGCTTCCCGGCTCGACGAGGCACCGCGCCGAACCCTTGCACTTTTCGTCGGCGACGAAGACGCCTTTTTCGCAGCGCACGAGGGACCGGGCGTCCTCGCTACACGCGAAGGTGCCTTCGACGAGCTTGTCGCACGCGTCGCCGAGCCGCGCGATCGTGAGATCGCAGTCCACCTTCTTCTCGAGCACGCGGCAGCCGTTCTCGCCGCGGCACTCGTACTTCGGCCTCATGCGGCCGCCTTCGCACGCGAGCACCTGGCGTCCGCTCGTCGCGCACGCTTTCTTGTCGTCGGCGGCGCACGGCTCGCCGATTTCCGCGACCGTCGCGTCGCAGCGCGTGTTCGCGCCTTCCTGGGCGCAACCGCCCGGTCCGCGGCACGGAACGCGCGCGTACTTGCCCTTGCGGCACGCGACGAGCGTGTGCTCGTCGGCGCACATCGCGGCGCCCTCTTCGTCCGTCGAGCACGGATCGCCCGCGCGGTTGCCGCTCACGTCGCACGAGACGCCCGCGGGCTCCGTCAGGCAGCCGCGTTTCCCGAGACACGGGGTCTCGATGAACGCCCCCTTCTGGCAGACGAGCGCGCGGTTCGGGTTCAGGCAACGCGCCTCGCCCTGCTCGCACGAGCTCCCCGCGCTCGGCTTGCATTCCACGAGCGCAAAGACCGCGAGCAGCGAAACGAACCAGGCGGCCCGCAGCATGCAGCGAGCGTAGCAAAGCCGCGCCCCGCCCAGAAAAGCCGACGGCCGGCGAGCACTGCCCACCGGCCGTCAACCGAACCGCCGACCGAGCTTAGAGGCTCTTGCGGCGCCGCGCGCCGAGCGCCAGCGCGAGCCCGAAACCGGCCAGCATTGCCACCGCGCCCGCACCCGGGACCGCGGGAGCCATGCGCGCCGAGCAGGAGGCTTCGCCTTCGGCTTCGCAGCTGTTGCCGGAACACTCGGCGGAGCCACGAGCGCTCACGTCGACGTTCGCGGTGATGATCGCGTTCAGCGCGTCGATGCATTCCTCGGCGTTGTTGCCGTGATCGACGTATTGGCCGTCGCAGAAGACGGCGCCTTCCGGCTTCTGGCACTGCGCCTCGCAGCCGCCCTGCAGGCTCGCTTCGCACTGCGCGTAGCCCGAGCTCTGACAGCTCGCCTGACAATCGACGTTCGCTTCGCCGCGGCACTCGCCTTCGCAGCGCGCCTGACACTTGGCTTCGCACGATGCCGAGCCCGGCTGACCGGTACAGCTCGAATCACACTCCGCTTGAATGGTCGCCTTGCACGAAGCCTCGCACTTGCCACGTGCTTCCGAGCCCGCGGCCTGGCCCGAGCACTCCCCCTGACAGTGGGCGTCGGCATTCGCGCTGCACTCGGCGGTACACTGGAACTCCGGAGGGTCAACCTCGCAACGTGCCTGGCACTGCGCGATATCGCAGGAGGCGGTGCACGTGGCCTCCGCCTCTACGTTACACATGCCTTGGCACTCGACCGAAAGCTCGGCCGCGCATGCCGCTTGGAAGTAAACGGGCTCGCATCGCGCGGTGCAGCCGCCCTCGACTTCCACCTCGCAGCGTGACTCCGCCTCGACGTGGATGTTGCCGCACGACGAGAGATCCTGCGCGGCGGCGGGGCGCGCGGTGAAACCCACCGCGGCGAGAGCAAGCGTTCCGAAAAGGCCAAGCTTCGTCTTCATGAAACCTCCTGTAGACGACAGAAGGATACGCGAAGAGCCCCGCGTGTGCTTCCTTCCGACACGAATTTCGCGGCCGTCGAAGCCCGTTGCGCACCTCTGCGCACCGGGTCACCCTGACATCGCTGTCAGAGTGAGGCGAAGATGCCGTGCGGGCGCGCCGCTACGAGTGAAACGTCTTACCCGAGCGCGCCATCTCGACGAGCAAAGGCGCCGGAGCGAACCGCTCGCCGTGCGCCTTCTGATAGCTCTCGAGCCGGCGCACGATTTCCGTCGCGCCCACGACGTCGATGTAGCGGAACGGGCCGCCGCGGAACGGCGGAAAGCCGAGCCCGAACACGGCGCCGATGTCGCCGTCGCGCGCGCTTCTCAAGATCCCTTCGGCGAGACAGTAGACGGCTTCGTTCACCATCATGAGCGCGCAGCGGAGCGCGACTTCACCCTGCGGCGGATCCGCCTTCGGCTCGACGCCGAGCACGGCGTACACGCTGTGATCGACGTCGCGGCGCTTCGACGATTTACCGAAGAGCTTGCGTCGCTTCTTCGACGAATAGTCGTAAAAGCCGCGCCCGTTCTTCTTGCCGAGCCGCTGATCTTCGACGAGTCGCTCGACGCCGGGGGGCGGCGCCATGCGCACGCCGAACGCCTTGTGCAGGATCTTGCCGACCTTTTCGCCCACGTCGATGCCGACTTCGTCGAGTAGCGTGAGCGGACCCACCGGGAAGCCCCAGTTCTCGAGCGCGCGATCGATGAGCTCGACCGGCACGCCTTCGGCGACCAGGTAGCTCGCCTCGTTCATGTACGGCCCGAGGATGCGCGACGTGTAGAAGCCCGGTCCGTCGCGCACGACGATGACCGTCTTGCCCTGCTTCTTGCCGAGCTCGACGGCCGTCGCCGTGACCTGCGGCGACGTCTTGTCCGTCACGATCACCTCGAGCAGCGGCATCTTCTCGACGGGCGAGAAGTAATGCATGCCGACGACCCGCTCGGGGGCCTTCGACGCTTCGGCGATCGAGCCGATGGGAAGCGACGACGTGTTCGACGCGAAAATCAGGTTCTTTCCGCCGTGCGCCTCGACCTCGCGCAGCACGTTTTGCTTGAGCGTCAGATCCTCGAACACGGCTTCGATGACGACGTCTACGGCGTCGAAGCCGTCGTACGTGGTCGTCGTCGTGACGCGGAGCTCTTCGCGGTTCTTGTCGAACGCCGACATGCGCCGCTTCTTCGCGCGATCGTCGAAGAGCGTGCGGAGGTGCGCCATGCCGCGGCCGAGCGATTTGTCGTCGCGATCCTTCAGGCGTACGGGAAGCTTCGCGTTCACGGCCGTGACGTAGGCGATGCCGGCGCCCATGAGCCCAGCGCCGAGCACGCCGACGCGGCGGACCTTGCGCGGCTCGGCGTCGCCGTCCGTCGTGCCCGAGTCTTTCTTGAGGTCGTTCTGCGCGAAGAAGATGCCGATGAGCTCGCGCGCCTCGGCGCTCACGGCGAGCTCGCCGAACGCCTCGGATTCGGCGCCGAAGCCCGCGTCGATGCCGCGCGAGAGCCCGAGCCGCACGACCTCGAGGATGCGCTCGGCCGCCGGGTAGTTGCCGTGCGTCTTCGCGAGCGTGCGCTTCTTCGCCTGATCGAAGAAGAAGCCGCGCCCGAGCGGGTTTTTCACGAACAGCGCTTCCATGACGGCGCGCTTGCCGCCTTTTTTCGCGCGGCGCTTGCCGCCGTTCTGCGCGAGCTCGAGCGCGCGTTTGGCCGCCACGTCGACGACGATGGGCGCCGGCACGACTTCGTCGACGAGGCCGATGCGCTGCGCGCGCTTCGCGTCGAGGTGCTTGCCCGTGAGCATCAGATCGAGCGCCGCTTCGACGCCGACGAGCCGCGGCAAACGCTGCGTGCCGCCGAGGCCCGGCAAGAGCCCGAGCTGCACTTCGGGGAGCCCGAGGCGGGTCTTGTCGTCGCTCGACGCGACGCGACCGTGGCACGCGAGCGCGAGCTCGAGCCCGCCGCCGAGGCACGCGCCGTGAATCGCCGCGACGAAGGGCTTCGTCGAGCTCGCCACGCGGTCGAGCGCGCGGCGGCCGCGCTTCGTGAGCTCGGCGGCTTCGTTCGCCGTGCGAATGGCGCGCAGCATCTTGATGTCGGCGCCGGCGACGAAGTTGTCGGGCTTGCCCGAAGCGATGACGACGGCCTTCACGGCCGAGTCCTTCTCGATGCCCTCGAGCGCCGCTTCGAGCTCCTGCGCGAAGTCGTCGCGCAGCGTGTTCATCGTCTCGCCCGGCACGTCGATGCGTACGACGGCGACGCCGTCGTTTCGCCGCTCGACCGAAAAGGCGCTGCTCACCGGAGCCGCGTCGTTCATGCCGCCTCCAGGACCATGGCGGCGCCGAGACCGCCGGAAGCGCACGCCGTGCAGAGCGCGAACTCGCCGCGCCGGCGCCGGAGCTCGCGCAGCGTGTGGAGAATCTGGCGAGCGCCTGTCGCCGCGAACGGGTGTCCGAGCGCGATCGAGCCGCCGTACACGTTGAAGCGCTCCCAGTCGATGGTGCCGACGCGTTTGTCGCGCCCGAGTTTCTTCTGCGCGAACTCGTCGCTCTCGAGCGCCTGCGTGTTCGAGAGCACTTGGGCGGCGAACGCTTCGTGCATGTCCACGAGATCCATGTTCTTGAGCTTGAGCTTCGCGCGGTCGAGCGCGAGCGGCGTCGTGTAGGCGGGCCCCATCAAGAGCTGCTCGCTCGGATCGACCGAGTGAAACGCGTAGCTTTTCACGTAGCCGAGCGGCTCGTAGCCGAGCGCCTTCGCCTTGTCTTCTCGCATGAGGAGAAGCGCGCTCGCGCCGTCGGTGAGCGGCGAGCTCGAGCCCGCCGTGATCGTGCCGTACTTGCGATCGAACACGGGTCTGAGCTTCGTATAGCTTTCGAGGTTCGAGTCTTTTCTGACGAGGTTGTCCTCGTGGAGCGGCTCGCTCTTCGGCGGAGCGTACGTCGTCATCACGTCTTCACCGAGCCGTCCGTCGGCCCACGCCTGCGCCGATTTCACGTGGCTCTGGTGCGCGAGCTCGTCCTGAGCCGCGCGCGGAATGTGATTTTCCTTCGCCATCTTCTCGGCGCTCTCGCCCATGGTGAGGCCGGTCGACGGCTCCTTGAGCTGCGGGGGGTTCGGCAGGAGGTCGGCCAGCGAAACACCGCGAAAGCTGTTCAGCTTCTGCCCGACGTTCTTCGCGCGGCTCGCGCGCGCGAGCGCCTCGGACAGAGTCTTCGAAACGGTCATGGGAATGTCGCTCGCGCTGTCGGCGCCGCCGGCGATCCCGCAATCGACGGAGCCGGCGAGGATGGCCTCCGTCACTCTCACGGTGGAGACGTAGCTCGTGATGCACGCCGCCGACACGCTGTAAGCGTCGACGCTGCGAGGCAGATCGACGCCGAGCGCGACTTCGCGCGCGATGTTCGGCGCCGAAAGCGAAGGAATGACCTGACCGTAGACGAGGACCTCGATTTCCGCCGGCTTGATGCCGCTCCGTTGCAAGAGCTCCGCGACGGCGAGCTTTCCGAGGTCGAGCGCGGTGAGCTTCGAGTACGCGGTGCTCTGCTTTGCGAACGGCGTCCGGACACCGGCGACGACGGCGACGCGATCTTTCGACATGCTTGGTTTCTCCGAGCTTCCAGCGCGTGACGCGACGTGTCAAGGCGAACGCGCCGCGCAAGTTTACATAGGTTAAGGCGCTTCCCCGGGCTAAACAATCCGGGCCCGCGACCATGCTGTACTCGCCCCCGATGGATGCCGCCGTAACCGGTCCGCCCCGTGCGGCTTCGCGCCTCGTCGCGTGGTGGGGCGTGCTCGGCGTGGCGCTCCTGCTCGCGCAAGCTCTCGTGCGGCTCGCGATCGTCGCGGCCGATCCGTTCGTGAGCGGGCGCGGGCTCACCCCTTTCGAGTCGGCGGTGTGCGTCGCGTGGGTGCTCGTCAGCCTCCACAGCGAGGGCTACCGGGGATTCCAGAAAGCGTTCGTTCCGCGCACGGTCGCGCGCGCATTTCATCTCGCGTCGGCACCGAAGCCGTTGCTCGTGGCGCTCGCGCCCGCCTTCTGCATGGGTCTCGTCCACGCTCGCCCGCGGCGTCTCGTGACGTCTTGGTCGATCGTCGTGCTGATCGTGCTCGCGGTCGTACTCGTGCGGCAGCTGCCGGCGCCTTGGCGCTCCATCGTTGACCTCGGCGTCGTCGCGGGATTGCTCTGGGGCATGATTGCGCTCGCCGTTTCGTTCGCGCGCGCTCTCCGCGGTCAGGTGCCGGTCTACCCGCTCGACCTACCCGAGTAGGTTCCGGCTATTCGTTGCCCGCGGCTTCGCGCGGCTGCTCGTACGAGACGGGAACGACCGACGGCATCGTGCCGCTCTTGCCCGTGGAGAACCGCACGCGCACGTTGATGTGCGAGCCGGCGCGCTCCTCCGCGAGCTCGCCCACGAGCTCCATGAGCTCGTGCTTGAAGCGCGCGTCGCAATCTTCGTTCGCGGCCAGCACGAAGTCGCCCGTCGAGTCGAGCGAGTTCACGATCGCACGGCACATTTCTCGGCGTACCGCGCGGCGTGCGGGGCCCTGATCGTCGCCGCAGACGAGGATGCCGACGTGAAGTGCCTTGTGCTGCATCGCGATTTCGCCGACGCGTCGAACGACGCGTTCTCGGAACGCATCGATGGGATCCGTTGCGGATTGCGCCACGACGGCGGCATTGGGCGCGCGTCGCTGGTACTCCGTGATCCACACCGGCCATCCCGCCCCCGCTTCGATGATCACGACCGAGCTGCGGGTATACTTCTGATCCATCCGTTCCCTCTGCCCGATGCGCGGTATCGGGTCTTCGTGCCGAGTTCTTGACTAGCTCCCGCCATGGTCGGCGAGATCAACCCCAAGTGACGTCGAAAGCTTCCCGGCGCGTCGTCCGGAAGGGGCGATCCTTTACTCGTTTCACGTTCCCGTCAAGCGCGCGCGGACGACAATCCGCACATTCGACGGACGGGCGCGCGAGCCACGCGTGCCCGCACGCGCTCTCGCCCCGCTTCGCGCACGCGCTTCGAACTCGAGACTTTTTGCTAGGCGTTGAAAAATGTCGCGCATCCGGCGCGGCGACGTCGCACGAACACAAGCACGAGCAAAAAAATCCTCATGCGCGTCACACGAGCGTGTGTGCTCTGCGCGTTCGCGTCGCTCCCGCGCTCTTCGCGGCTAGTAACCGAAGTCGGGCGTCGATCCGGATTTCGCGGGCGTTTTGCCCGTGGATTTGGGGGTCGCCTTCGCGCCCGCCTTATCGCCAACTGGTCTAACCGGTCGGCTTCCGACCTTCTTTGCGGGCGCGACCGGCGCAACCGACGCGACGGCACTCGCGGATGCAGCGGGTGGCGTCGTGGCAAGAGCGGCCGCCGAGGGAGCAGGTTCCACGACGGGCACAGGGGTAGGTGCCGGTGGCGCGGGCACGACGGCTGGCGCGGCTTCGACGGCGGTCGGAGGCGTCGTGGCGGTCTCCGCGTCCGGCGTTTTCTTCCCGCCGAGCATCGCGTAGGCGCCCGCCGCGCCGACGAGCAACATTCCGCCCACGACGCCCGCGATGACGCCGGCCGAGGGCCCCTTCTTCGGCACGGCCTCGCCTTCGTGCTGTGACGTCGCCCAGGTTCCCGCCGTGCCGTGCCCCGGCGTCCCGCCGCCGAGCGAGGTGCGCGTCCCTGCGGGCAACAGAGCCGCTGCAGCGGGATCGGCCGTCGGGGGAACGCTGACCGCGGCGCCGCGTTGGATCCATGCGTCGAGCGCCTGAATGAAGTCGTCGGTCGATTGGAAGCGCTGGTTCATGTCGCGCGCCATCGCCTTCGAGATCAGGCTCGCGAATGCGGGATCCAGATCGGGGACGAAGGTCTCGGGACGCGGCACGTCCGCGAGCACGATCTTGAACATGAGCTGATTGAACGTCGCGGCGTCGAACGGAACCTGGCCCGTAACGGCCTCGAACATGATGACGCCGACCGAATACAGATCGCTGCGGTGGTCGGCGTCGTGGCTGCCGCTCGCCTGCTCGGGCGACATGTAATAGGGCGTGCCCATCACCGCGCCCGTTCGGGTCATGCGCATGCCGCTGTCGCCCGACAGGGGCTGGAACTTCGAGATGCCGAAATCGATGATCTTGACGTAGTCGCGCTTGCCGGCTTTTTCCCGCAGAATGAAGATGTTGTCGGGCTTGAGGTCGCGGTGGACGATGCCGACGTGGTGCGCGGCGCCGAGGCCGACGAGCACCTGGCGCATCAGCGGAGCGAGATCGTACGGCGCGATTCGACCGCGCGCCTTGATGCGTCCCGACAGCGGCTCGCCGTCCAAGAACTCCATGACGATGTAGCGATCGCCGTCCGCGAGCGCGCCGAGATCCAGCACCTCGAGGATGTGATCGTTGCCGATGCGGCCGGCGGCTTGTGCTTCGCGCTCGAACCGCGAGACCACCTCCCCGTTCTCGACGAACGCGGAGTGCAGCACTTTGATCGCGACACGCCGGCTGATGCGAACGTTCTCGCCCTCGTAGACGGCCCCCATTCCGCCCTCACCGATGAGCTTGACGATACGGTACTTGTTTTCGATGAGCTGGCCGGGCTCGAGGGACATGAGTCGAAAAAATCCTTTCCCTTAGATATACGCCCGAGCGCTCGCAGCCGCCCCATACGAAAAATCGGACAAGTAAAATGCGGCGCTCCGAGCCCGCTTCCAGTGTCGCTTAACGCGGCGATCCGAGCGTCCGTGTGAGTGCCGGTGCGAGACGCGCGGCGGTTAGCCCACACCGCCGCGCGGCGTCGAGCGCGATCGAAGCGGGACGAAATCCGATCGTGTTAGGATGCTCCCGCTATGCCGCTTATCGAGGTGCGAGGGCGCGGACTCGGCGCAGCCCTAGTGGTTCTGAGTCTGTCGTTGGGTGGGCGAGCGCTCGCGCAGAGCGACGAACAGCGCGCCGCCGCCCGTTCGCTCGCCACCGAAGGCGCAGCGGCCTTCAACGAAGGCCGCTACCAGGAAGCCGTCGATCTGTTCGGCAAGGCGGAATCGCTCGTGCATGCGCCGCCCCATCTTCTGTTTCTCGCGCGCTCGCACGCGAAGCTCAATCAGCTCGTCAAAGCGCGCGAAGCGTACATGAAGATCGTCAAAGAGACGCTTCCGCCGAACGCATCACCCGCGTTTCGAAACGCGCAGGACAGCGCGAACGAGGAGTTGCGAACGATCGAACCTCGCATCGCGTCCCTCACCGTGAAAGTCGAGGGCGGGAAGGACGCGAAGGATCTCGCCATTCTCGTCGACGGGACGCCCATCAACATGGTGCTCGTCGGCGTGTCCCAACCCATCGATCCCGGTGAGCACAAGATCGAAGCCGGGGCGACGGGGCTCCGCGCGCCGACGCAGACCGTGACGCTGAGCGACGGCGAGCGAAAGAGCATCGTCCTCACGCTCGAACCGGCGCCCGGTGCGGCGCCGCTCGTCGCGGTCGCGCAGCCCGCAGCGACGCCGGCGCCCGCGCAGAACCAGCCCGCCCCCGCCGCGTCGCCCGCTCCGGTCGACGCGGCACCGGCTCCGGCGGACGACAAGAGCGGCCTCCGTACCGGCTCGTACATCGCGTTCGGCGTCGGTGTCGTGGGTCTCGCGGCCGGCACGTTCTTCACGCTCCAATCGTCGAGCAAGCGCAAAGACGCCGACGCGAAGTTCGAGGAGTGCGGCGGCGAGAGCGGCTGCCGCACGGGCAACCCGCTATCCGAAGAAGTGGCCGACCTCGACGACGAGGCACGGAGCGCGATGACGCTCGGTATCGTCGGCTTCGCCGTCGGCGGTGTCGGCATCGCGACGGGCGCGACGCTCTTGCTCCTGAGCTCGGGGGGCGCGGACGAACGGCAAGCCGGCGTAACGCCGTACGTCGGGTTCGGCGTCGCCGGCCTCAAGGGACGATTCTAGGCGGGAAAAGGATTTACGAGGAAACGCGATGACGTCGTCGAAACGGCACAAGCAGAGCGGAGGCTTCGTGCGAAGCTTGTCCGTCTTCGGATTGATTCTGGGACCGGCCGCCGCCATCGCGAGCTGCGGCTCGGGTGGCTCGACGGGCAGCGAAAGCAGCATCGGCGAAGAATCGTTCGCCCAGATCGCCTGCGGTGGCTCGACGAGCAGCGGCGGCAGCATCAGCCTCGGCGGCTCCATCACACCGAGGGGCGGCACCGGCGGTGTGAGCGGGTGCCCCACCGACGATTGCACGGTGTTCGGCTGCAAGAGCGGAAACTGCGTGATTGTGTCGGAAAAAACGCCGGGGGCGACGTGCGTCGATTCGCAAAACACGCGGGGCATCTGCGCGAACGTCGACTACGACGGCGACCGTCGCTACGACTTCACGGAGTGTTGCGTCGACGGCTGTGTGAACAGCCGCCTCGAGTGCGTGAAGCTCGGCGAGCAGACGGACGCGGCGTGCGGCAACAGCGGGCGCGAGTGCGCGGACTGCGGCGAATGCCGCAAGTGCTCGGCCGGTGGAACGTGTGCGCCCGCGGGCGGCAGTTGCACTGACGGCCAGTGCCTCAATGGGGGCTGCTGCAAGGGCTGCATCTCGGGCACGCAGTGCTTCGTCAACGCCGCTGCGAACTGCGGCTCGAACGGCGGCGTGTGCACGAGCTGCGACGACGGGAAGCCGTGCACGGTCGACAAATGCGAAAATGGCACGTGCGTGCATACGAACGTGACCGGCGGCTGCAACGACGGCGACCAGTGCACCGTCAACGACGTTTGTTCCGGCTCGTCCTGCGGCGGCACCGCCAAAGACTGCAACGACCAGAACGTCTGCACGACGGATACGTGCGATTCGGAGGAGGGATGCAAGTACGCGCCGGCACCCGGCAGCTGCAACGACGGCAACGCCTGCACGGGCCCGGACACTTGCACGACCAACGGCACCTGCGCGGGCGCGGCGATCAACTGCAACGACGGCAATCCGTGCACGACGGACAGCTGCAACCCGCAGTCGGGCTGCCAGCACGTGGAACGCACCGACACGATGGCGTGCGCGCCGGACACGATGTGTTCGAGCAATTTCCGCTGCGTCGATCACGACATGAATCCGGACACGGTGCGCGTCTGTCGCCCGCAGTCGGGTCTGAATTGCGAAGACGGCAATCCGTGCACGTCCGACGCACCGGACTGCACGACGAATCCGGCGACGTGCCCTCACCTGCCGACGACGGGCGCGTGCGGCACGGGCAATCTCTGCGTCGTCGGCCAGATGTGCATGAACGGAGCGTGCACGGGCGGGACCGCGATCAACTGCAACGACGACAACCCCTGCACCGTGGACGGCTGCGAGCCGGACACCGGTTGCACGCACGAGCCGGCCGGCGGCGCCACCGATTGCAGCGACGGCAATCCCTGCACGACGGGCGACGCCTGCATGGACGGCGAATGCGTCGGCGAGCCGGTGGAATGCGTCGCCATCGACGACTGCCACGACGCGGGCTCGTGCGAGTCCGACACGGGCACCTGCACCGATCCGCGCAAGCCGAACGGCGCCGAGTGCGGCACCACGGGAACGTGTCAGAGCGGCCGCTGCGAGGGTGACGGCGTGGTCGAACCGCCGACGGGCGGCACCGGCGGCGCTGCGGGCGGTGGCCCCGGCGGCGGCGAAAACGGCGGTACCTCGGGTTCGGCCGGCGACGGCACGGGCGAGACCGGTGGGACCACCGCGGGCGGCTCGGGGGGAACCTCGGGCTCGAACAGCGGCGGTGAAGCCGACGACACGCCGATCTACAAGCGCGACCCCGGCGGCTGTGCCTGCCGCGTTCCTAGTGCGCCCGTGAACGGCAACTACGGCGCTCTCGCGGCGGCGACGGCGCTCGCTCTCGCGCTCCGGCGACGCCGCCGGGCCGCCTGAAGCGCGTTTCTGCGGATTTCGCCGGGCATCAGGCGACGCGCGCGACCGGGCGCTCGCCGGTGCTTTCGACGCCGGACGCTTCCGCAGCGAAGTGCACGGTGACGTTCGCGCTCGCGCCGGGCGCAAGATCGATGGCGAGCGCGGACAGCACGTGGCGAAGCCGTCCGCCCGCGCGCTCACCCGCCGCGAAAACGAGCGTCCCGAGTGGTCCTAGGCGTTCGAGCAAGAGAGCGCCGAGCGTCCGCCGCGCGAGCAGCGCCGTCGAATCGGTGCGCTCGTTGCAGGCGAGGATCGCGCCGCGCAGCGCCACGTCGGAGGCGAAAAGGCCCCGTGCCAGGCTGCCGAGGCGCACCGCGAACGCCTCGGGCGTCTCACCCTCGCTCTGGGAAACGACTCGGCGCACGGCATCGCCGCGCGCGACGACGGCCCGAGCGGGCCATTCCGCGCCGATCTCGACGGCGACGAGCAATCCGGGGCGCTTTTTTGCTCTGCGCATGCGCTCGAAGTATCGGGAAAAGCGCCCCTGGGACAAATTTCGAGGGCCCGCGCCGCACGGCGGGGGGCCTCGGCGCTCGAGACTAGACCTCGACGAGCATGCGCGCGGGGTCCTCGACGCACTGCTTCACGCGCTTCAAGAACGTGACGGCTTCGCGTCCGTCGACCAGGCGGTGATCGTAGGTGAGCGCCACGTACATCATCGGCCGCACGGCGGGGGCGCCGTCCACGGCGATCACGCGGTCTTGAATCGCGTGCAAACCCAGGATGCCGCTCTGCGGCGGATTCACGATCGGCGTCGACATGAGCGAGCCGTAGACGCCGCCGTTCGAGATCGTGAAGGTTCCGCCTTGGAGCTCGTGGAGCTCGAGCTTGCTCTCCTGAGCGCGCTTTCCGTACTCCGCGATCTTGAGCTCGACCTCCGCGAAGCTCATGCGGTCGGCGTTGCGAACGACCGGCACGGCAAGACCCTTGCCGCCGCCGACGGCGATACCGATGTCGTAATGGTTCTTGTAGACGATGTCCGTGCCGCGGATCTCGCCGTTCAACGCCGGAATCAGCTTGAGCGCGTCGATCGTCGCTTTGACGAAGAACGACATGAACCCAAGCTTCGTCTTGTAGCGGGCGACGAACGCGTCCTGGTGTTGCTTGCGCAGCGCCATCACGGCCGTCATGTCGATCTCGTTGAACGTCGTGAGCAGTGCCGCGGTCTGCTGCGCCTGCACGAGCCGCTCGGCGATGCGACGCCGGAACATCGACATCGGCACGATTTCCTCGAGTTCGTCCGTCGCGAGCGGCGAGCTCGGTGCCTCGGCGCGGGCGGGGGACTTCGGCGCGCGCTCGTCCGCTTTGGCGGCGGGCGGCTCCTCGTCCGTGTGACGCAGCACGTCTTCTTTCAGCACGCGGCCCCCGGGACCGGAGCCTTCGATGTCCTCGACCTTGAGCCCGCGCTCCTTGAGCGCGCGCCGCGCCGAAGGCATCACGCGCGCAAAACCCTGCGCCGGGATCGAATCCTTCGCGCTCTTCGAGCTCGGCGCGCCGGTCGAAGGCGGTGGTTCGTCGGCCGGCGCCGGCGTGGCGTCGGCGGAGACGCCCGGTCCCGGCACGACCGCGGAAGGGACGGCCGAAGCGTCGCCGGGCGACGTTGCCGCGGCGTCACCGGCCTCGTCGAGGATCCCGATGACGTCGCCCACGGCGGCGGGTTGGCCCGCCTTCACGAGGATGCGACGGAGAATGCCCGCCGCGGGTGCGGGCAGATCCAGCGTGGCCTTGTCGGTCTCGATCTTCACGAGCGTGTCGTCACGCTCGACACGACTGCCTTCGCTTTTCAGCCATTCGCCGATCTGGACGTCGGTGATCGATTCGCCGACGCTGGGCACCTTGAGCTCGATGGACATTTCGGGGGGCGCATCCTACTACCGTCCGGGCGGGCGGAGTGAGGCAAGGGTCCCCTCGCGTGTTTCTCAGCCGAACGCGCGCTCGAGGAGCTCCCGCTGTTCGAGCTTGTGGCAGCTCGCCGACCCCGTCGCCGGGCTGGCCGATTCGGCCCGACACACTCCCGAAAAGGGGAACCGTCCGAACAGCATGGCGCCGAAGCGGGCCTTGAGCGTGCGCCAGGCCCCCATGTTCTCCGGCTCTTCCTGCACCCAGGCGACCTGCGTGCCGTCGTCGAAATGATCGATCGCCGCGTGCAGGTACACGTCGGGCAGCGGGTAGAGCTGCTCGATGCGCACGATCGCTACATCGTCCCGGGCGAGCTCGCTGCGGCGCTTTTCGAGGTCGTAGTACACCTTGCCCGTACAGAGCAGCACGCGCGCCGCCTTCTTGGTTCCGCGCGCGTCGGGTATGACGCGCTGAAAACGGCCTTCGGCGCACTCGTCGAGGCTACTCGTCGCCTGCGGGTGCCGGAGCAAGCTCTTCGGCGTGAAGACGATGAGAGGCTTCCGCCAGGGGCGGAGCGCCTGCCGCCGCAGGACGTGGAAGAATTGAGCCGGCGTCGTCGGCTGAACGACCTGGATGTTTTCCTCCGCGGCGAGGGCGAGGAAGCGCTCGAGTCGCGCGCTCGAGTGCTCGGGGCCTTGCCCCTCGAACCCGTGCGGCAGCAAGAGGACGAGCCCGCTGAGGCGCTTCCACTTGTCTTCGGCGCTGACGATGAACTGATCGATGATGACCTGCGCGGTGTTCGCGAAGTCGCCGAACTGCGCTTCCCAGAGCACGAGCCCGTCCGGCCAATCGAGACTGTAGCCGTACTCGAAGCCGAGCGGCCCCACCTCGCTCAGGGACGAATTGTAGATTTCGATCGGCGCCTGCTCGGGCGACACGTGACAGAGCGGAATGTACTGCGCGCCGGACTGATAATCGTGCAGCACGGCGTGGCGGTGGCTGAAGGTACCGCGCCCCGAGTCTTGCCCCGTCAGCCGGACGCGCGTGCCTTCGCTCACGAGCGACGCGAACGCCAGCGCTTCGCCCGCGCCCCAGTCGAGCCTTCGCTCGCCGTCGGCCATCTGGGTTCTCGCGGCCAATAACTTCTCGATCTGGCGATGCGGGTGAAAGCCCTCGGGCAGCGTCGTCTGCGCCAGCAGGAGCTCGCGCAGGCGGGGCGCCGAAACGCGCGTATCGGCCTCCGGGACGTCGGCCTCGCTGCCGCCGCGGTAGCCTTTCCAGTAGCCGCCGAGCCAGTCCTGGACGCGCGCGAAATCCTTCTTGCGGGCTTCGCCGAGCTCGTGCTCGAGGTGCTCGCGTCGTTCGACGGCGATGCGATCGACTTCTTCGCGCGTGAGCCCGCCGAGCTTCATCAGGTGCTCGAGGTATCCTTCCCGAACGCTCTTTCGCTCTGCGATGGTGCGGTAGAGCAGGGGTTGCGTGAACGCGGGCTCGTCCGTCTCGTTGTGGCCGTAGCGCCGGTAGCCGTACATGTCGATGACGACGTCGCGCAGGAACTCGTCGCGGAAATCCATGGCGAGACGCACGACCTGCGCGACCGCTTCGGGGTCCTCCCCGTTCACGTGGAAGATCGGGATCTGCAGCATCTTCGCGACGTCGGTCGCGTACGTCGTCGAGCGTCCCTGCTGCGGCGGCGTCGTGAAACCGATCTGGTTGTTGACGACGACGTGAATGGTGCCGCCCACCGTGTAAGCGTCGAGCATGCTCATGTTGAGCGTTTCCTGAATCACGCCTTCGCCGGGAAATGCCGCGTCCCCGTGGATGAGGAGCGGTATCTTGCGGCCGCGCGCCACGTCGCCCACGCGGTCCTGTTTTGCGCGAGTCCTGCCGATGACGACGGGGTTCACGAACTCGAGGTGACTCGGGTTGAAACAGAGCGACAGGTGGACCTTGCGGCCGCCCGCGGTGACGAAGTCGGAGCTGTGCCCCATGTGATACTTCACGTCGCCGCTGCCGAAATAGAGCTCCGGATCGGCGTCCTCGAACTCGCGAAAAATGTCGCGCGGGCTCTTGCCCATGATGTTCGCGAGCACGTTGAGACGGCCGCGGTGCGCCATACCGAGCACGATTTCGTCGACGCCGTGCTCCGCCGCGCGATCGATCGCGAACGCGAGCAGCGGAATCAAGCTCTCCGAGCCCTCGAGCGAGAAGCTCTTCGCGCCCACGAACTTCTTCTGGATGAACTCCTCGAAAATCGCGGCGTCCGTGAGCCTCGTCAGAATGCGGAGCTGCTCGGTGCGCGTGAGCTCGCTGCGATTCTCGGTGCTCTCCATGCGATCTTGGAGCCAGTTCTTCACGCGTAGATCGTCGATGTGCATGAACTGCACGCCGATCGAGCGGCAATACGTGTTGTAGAGCCGCGTGAGGATCGCGCGCAGCGTGAGCACCTCGGCGCCGGCGATCGTGCGGCTCGAAAATCGGCGGTCGAGATCGGTCGCGCTGAGTCCGTAGAACTCCGGCTCGAGCTCGGGCTGGCTCGGCCGCGGCAGGCCGAGCGGATCGATCTTCGCGATCATATGTCCACGAACCCGATAGGCACGGACGAGTGCGTCGACTTGATCCTGACGCACCGCGGCCTGAGAAACGCCATGCAGCGCCGTACCGTTGCCGTTCGTGGTTTTCGAGGCGCCGTTCGCGCGCCCGGGCGAAGCACCGAAGAGCGAAACCGGGCGAAACGACGGCCCGAGTTTCGGCTTGCTCGCAAAGTTCGCGTCCTGATCGAGTTCCGAAAAGTAGGAACGCCACTCGCTCGAAACACTCAATGGGTCACGCAGAAATTCGGCGTAGAGGCCTTCGACGAAGGGAAGACTCAATGTGTTCAACGGCTGATTTTGGCTCGACATCGCAGAAGAAATCACTGTCACCTCGCTCGCGGAGCGGGTCAAGGCGACGCTCTCCCGTGGCGAATTTTCCCGCGTGAGCCTGATCGTCACGCTCTGGGGTCTTAGTTATTCGGCAGATGCAGCACGGCGTGTGGACATCGGATCGCGTAGCGAAAATCTCGACCACCGCTCGCCTGCTCGTCCGTCATCGCGATATGAATTTCGAAACGGGGCGCGCCGAAGATGTCTCGGCGCGCGACCGATTTCGCGATTCGTGCCGGCGCTGCAAACGACCGCGTTTGGACAATGTCTAAGTTCCCCCCCACTGGCGAAATCGACTGAAGCCGAAAATCAAGGGGAACGAAGTTTCTTAACGTCATGCGCGATCCGGCTTCACTAAACTAAGCGGTTCTAGAGCTAGACATCGGTGAGGTAAGGACGTTGGCTGCTCAAGCAAGAATTTCAGAGAGGGTCGTACCACTGTCGGTCTCCGCGGAAGATCGGGGCGCGCCCTGCTCCGGTGAGCGCTTGGCGTGCACGAACGGAATCGAAAGCACCCACGGCGGCTTCGACTCGGAACCAGCGCCTGCCGCCCGTCGCTTGGACGTGCGTGACGTGCGCAGCGCCGTGCACTCCGGCGTGCACGCGGTTCAAGCGGGCTTCGATGCGGGCTCCGAAGCGACTCCTTCACCGACCGGGACGCTGTCGGTGAACTACGACGAGAAGGTCATCCGCATCAACGGCGATTCCGTGCGGCTCACCCGCACCGAGTTCAAGCTGCTCGCCCATCTCGTCGAACGACCTTTCGGCTGGGTTACGGCGGCGGAGTTGATTCGCGACGTGCTCGGCACGCATCACCGCCCCGACACGCCGCTCGTGCGCGTGCACGTCCACGCCGTTCGGCGCAAGCTCGGTGAGCACGCGACGTGGCTCGAGTCCGATCCGCACCGCCTGCGCGGCTACCGCTGGGTCGGTCCGTCGCAAAACTGAAGCGGTCACCCGGAAACGCTCAGCGCGGCTTGTTGCGCGGCTTTGCAGGCGCCCGACGCTCGGGCTCCTTCACGCGCAGGTAGCCCTGCCCGAGGAACGCGAACATCTGCTGCGTGAGCACCTCCGCGCTCTCTTCCGCGAGGCCCAGCGTCACCGCCTGGTAGAGCAGCTCTTTCAGCGCTCCGAGCGTCAGGTACGCGAGCACGCGAGGCTCGCCGTCCGCGACGACGCCGAGAGCCTGGCCGTCCCGCAGGCTCTCGGTGAGTAAGCCGACCATGCTGTCGTAGAAGTTCATGAGCTTGCGATCGAACGCCGGGTCGACGCCGACCGCGTCGTTGAAGAGAATCTTCGTCATGGCGCGATCGCCGAGACACGTCCCGATGATTCGGCGAATGTTCTCGCGCACCTGCGCGGCGACGCTCTCGCGCGGATCATCGGTCGTAATGCGCACGATGGTCATCGCGAGTTGCGCCGCGAAGCGGTCGATCAGATCGGAGAAGACCGCGCGCTTGTCCTCGAAATAGAGGTAAAACGTGCCCCGCGCGACCCCCGCCTGCGCGACGATGTCGTCGATCGTCGTCTGGTGATACCCGCGTTTCGCGAACTCGTCCCGAGCGGCGGTCAGGATCTGCTGCCGGCGCTCCGACTTCGCGACGCTGGGCGCGCGGGCAGTCCGCGGACGAGTCATGAAAAAACGCCCTCACGTTCCCCACTTCCGCGCGATGGCTGGCCAGCCACGGCGCAAAAATCACCTGAAAAAATCATGCACCATCCAGACTTCGCCGTTCGCGCCGCGGCCGACGCCGCACGCGACGCCGCGAACCTGCGGATCGGTCATGTTCACGTAGTGCCCGTGCTCCGGGCCGCTTCCGGGACCTTCGGCGAACATCATGGCAATGCAGCGGTCGACGACGACCTCGAGCGCGTCGGGCCAGCCGGGGCATTCGTTCTGCGAGCTCTCGCGACACTGGCCGAAGCTGCCGTGCGCACGGCGGGTCTGCGCATCGCTTTGCGCCTGCGCGTCGGCGCAGGGTTCCTTGTCGGTGCGCTGTCCGACGGCAGCCACGCCGACGCGCGCCCGATACTCGTTGATGCGCTGGACGCACCGCGCGCGAATGGGCGCGAGCGCGTCACCTCGAGGCGGTGGAGGCACGGGTTGTGCGACCGTCGGCTGGGGTACCGGTACGGGCGCCGGTTGCGCGGGCGTCGGCTGCGGCGCGGGCATGGACGCGGGTGCGCCCCCCGGAACGCACGCGTTGCCGAACCATGTCGGCAGACACTGGATCCCGGGCTTGCACTGACTTGCGTCGGAGCAGCCGCCGCAACGACCGCCGAGACAGCGTGCAAACGGGCAGAACGCGTCCGCGTCGGTCGTGCACGGAAAACCGACGGCCGGCGGTAGACTCGGGTTCGGACCCGGAGCGGGCGGGGTTGCGGGCGTCGGGGCGGTCGGCGCTGCGGTGGCGG
The DNA here is from genome assembly GCA_036374535.1 of Polyangiaceae bacterium. Classification (GTDB taxonomy): domain Bacteria; phylum Myxococcota_A; class Polyangia; order Polyangiales; family Polyangiaceae; genus PMG-095. The sequence continues at coordinate 3,968 of DASUTR010000930.1, read as the reverse complement.
GAGCCGGCGGCGGCGGGTAATAGGCGACCGGCTGCTCGTCTTCCTTCTTGCAGCTCGCAACGGCGAGCACGCACGCGATCGCAGACCACGCCCGAGACACGGGCCGAGGGTAACACGCGCGCGGGCTAGAACGACCAGCCGAGATTCAGGTTCAGATTGACACCGACCGCGCTGGCGTCCTCGGAATCTGTCGCGCCCGTGTCGTCGCTCGCTTCGGCGTGAAGGACGACGAATTGCACACCGCCCTGAACGAAACCGGTGAACCCGGGTCCGACGATGAACTTGTAGCCCACGAGCGGGCCCACCGCGACGCCGCTCGCGAGCCCCGTCGCGTTCTCGTCGCCGACGGGCTCCTGCGTCGAAACGTGAATGTACATGAGCTCGCCGCCGACCTGCAGGCTGCGGAACTTCCGCAGCGGGTACCACATGACCTGCGTTCCGACCTCGATGACGTCGAAGCGCACGTTCTCTTCGACGCCATCTTCGTCCTCGATCGGTTCCGTCGGCCACCCGTAGCCGCCGATGAGCGAGAGCCCGAGGTGGTCGATGAGCTTGTACTCCGCTTGCACCTCGACGGCAGGGAACAGGAGGTGAAGCGGAGAAAAGGTCACCGACACGACCTCCTCGCGCTGATCCTCGCCCCTCGCCTCGAGCGAAGCCGACAAAGCCGCAAGGAACACCCCGACCAAAGCAATCCACCGTCCACCACGGAAAGCCATGCCCGTAGCGTAGCATCCTGCCCCTCCGGCCTTCTGAGGCGCTCGCCCCTGCTCCCCTTCCGTCGCCTGCACGGCCCTCCTGGCCGGCGAGCTCGACTGACACGAGCGTCATTCGCCGGCTATTGACGTTAAAGGCTTGCCCCGCCGCCGGATTAGGGCCTAACTGACGGCGGTGTCATTCGGCACGGCACGTCGTTCGCGCTGCGCGCCCGGGGCCTCGGCCCGAGCGCTTCAACCTGCAAGGAATGCGTGATGGGTGAACTGGTAATCGGGATGGACGTGGGCTCGACCACCGTGAAAGCGGTCGTCATCGAACCCGAGTCGAAGAAGATCCTCTGGCACGACTATCAGCGGCACCACACGAAGCAGCCCGAAAAGGTTCTCGAGCTTCTGACGAACATCATGGCCGCGTTCCCCGACCAACCGGCCGATCGCTGGCGCATGTTCCTCACGGGCTCCGGCTCGGGGCCGCTCGCGGCGCCGACGGGCGGCAAGTTCGTTCAGGAAGTGAACGCCGTCACCCTCGCCGTCGAACACAAGCACCCGGACGTGCGCAGCGTCATCGAGCTCGGCGGGCAGGACGCCAAGATCATCATGTTCCGCGACGCCGCCGAGGAAGACGGGCAGAAGACGGCGACGACGAGCATGAACGACAAGTGCGCGTCGGGAACCGGCGCCACGATCGACAAGTGCATGATCAAGGTGGGTGCGGAGCCCGGCTTCGCGACGTCGCTTCACTTCAACGACGAGAAGCTGCACCACGTGGCGGCGAAATGCGGCGTGTTCGCCGAGACCGACATCGTAAACCTCGTGAAGGGCGGCATCCCGAAGGACGAGGTGCTGAACTCGCTTGCCGACGCGATCGTGCTTCAAAATCTGAGCGTCCTCACGCGCGGCAACACGCTGAAGCCGCGCGTGCTCTTGCTCGGCGGGCCCAACACGTACCTGCCGTTCTTGCGGGAGTGTTGGCAGAAACGCATTCCCGAGACGTGGCGCGACCGCGGCTTCGACTACCCGAAAGACGTGCCGATCGAAGAGCTCATCTTCGTTCCGCCGAACTCGGATCTCTACGCGGCGTTCGGCGCCGCCGTGTACGGCATCGCCGACGGCGGAGACGCCGGACGCTTCAACGGGCTCGACAGCCTGCGCGACTTCATCCAGAACGGTCGCCGCGCGCGTCTCGGCGAGCAGGCGGGGCCGCCGCTCTCGGCGAACGAGGGCGAGACCTCGACGTTCGTCGACACCTACAAGATCCCGAAGTTCGTGCCGCCGCCGCTCACGCCGGGCGTGACGTACCGAGGCGTCATCGGCCTCGACGGCGGCTCGACCTCGTCGAAGGCCGTCGTCATCGACGAAGACTCGCAGATCCTCGTCAAGGCCTACCAGCTGTCGAAGGGCAATCCGCTTCAGGACACGAAGGAACTCGTTTCGCAGCTCATCGCGCATTTCGACAAGCAGGGCGCCAAGCTCGAGGTCGTCGGCTTCGGCGCGACCGGCTACGCCGCGGACGTCCTCGACGAAACGGTGCTCGCCGACGTGAACGTCGTCGAGACCGTCGCGCACATGATGAGCGCGGTGCACTTCTTCGGCGACATCGACGTCGTCTGCGACATCGGCGGACAGGACATCAAGGTCCTGTTCATGAAAAACGGCGATATCCAGAACTTCAAGCTCTCGAACTCGTGCAGCGCGGGGAACGGGATGCTCTTGCAGGCGATGGCCGATCAGTTCGGCATCCCGGTCACGGAGTACGCCGAGACCGCCTTCCAGGCGACGCTCGCGCCGAAGTTCTCTTACGGCTGCGCGGTGTTCCTCGACTCGGACCGCGTGAATTTCCAGAAAGAGGGCTATCAGAAGGAAGAGCTCCTCGCCGGCCTCGCGCAGGTGCTGCCGAAGAACGTCTGGCAGTACGTCGTGCAGATCCCGCGGCTCGCGTCGCTCGGGAGAAAATTCGTGCTGCAGGGCGGCACGCAGTACAACCTCGCGGCGCTGAAGGCGCAGGTCGACTACATCAAGCAGCGCGTACCGGACGCGGAAGTGTACGTGCACCCGCACACGGGCGAGGCCGGCGCCATCGGCGCGGCCATCGAGACGCTGCGGCGCTGGAAGCGCAGCGGCAAGACGCGCTTCATCGGCGTGCAGGGCATTCTCGACCTCGAGTACACCGCGCGCACCGACGACTCGACGACGTGTCACTTCTGCCCGAACGAGTGCAAGCGCACCTTCATCGATTCGAAGCGACCCGACGGCTCGCAGGCCCGCTACATCTCCGGCTTCTCGTGCGAAAAAGGCACGGTCGAGAGCAAGGAAGCGATGCTCGCGCTCATGGCCGAGCGCAAGAAGACGGCCGCCGAGTTCCCGAACGTCGTCGACTACGAGTCGAAGCGCGCGTTCGTGCACCTCTACGACGCCGCGCCGCTTCCCGCCGAGGGCACGCCCATCGAGGACGTGAAGGTCACGAAGACGCTCTTCCGCATCAAGCACGAGAAGGTCACGCGCGGGTTCCGCCGTTCGAGCGCGGAAGCCGCACAACGCAGAAAGACGCTCCGCGTCGGCATCCCTCGCGTGCTCAACGTCTACTCGACGGCTCCGTTCTTCCGCGCGTATTTCGAGGTGCTCGGTCTCGGCAAGTCGAACATCGTCTTCAGCGACGCGACGAGCGAGGAGATGTGGGTGGAAGGCGGGAAATACGGCTCGATCGATCCGTGCTTCCCGAGCAAGGTCGCGCAGGCGCACGTCCACAACCTGCTCTTTCATCACCACGAGCCCGAGCGAAAGCGCCCGCTCCACTACATTTTCTTCCCCATCCTCACGCACGTGAACAACTTCGTACAGGACACGCAGGACAACGCGTCGTGTCCCATCGTCGCCGGCACGCCCGACGTGATGAAAGCGGCGTTCACGAAGGAGGTCGACTTCTTCGCGCAGCGCGGCATCGAGTACCTCGCTCCGGCGCTCTCGTTTTCGGAGCCGCTGCTGCTCGCGTCGCGCATGTTCCAGACGTTCGGCGAGCGCCTCGGCATCACCGAGGACGAAAACGATCACGCGTGCCGTGAGGCGTGGAAGGCGTTCGACGCGTTCGACAAGGATCTGCAAGAGAAGGGCCGCGCCATCCTCGAGACCGTCGAGGCCGAGGACCGCATCGCCATTCTCGTGCTGAACCGGCCGTACCACTCCGACCCGGGCCTCAATCACGGGATCCCCGAGGAGTTCCAGGTGCTCGGCTACCCGATCCTCTCGATTCGCTCG